>NZ_LZJG01000317.1:0-45857 GCF_001667785.1 Mycobacterium sp. E3247
CCCGACCATGGTCCAGCCAATCGCGCACCCGGGCGGCAACAAAGGCGGCATCTGCGGTCCGGCGACAAACGCCGTCAGCACTGCGACCAGAATCGCCGGGCGCATCAGGACCCCGGTTCGTCTCGTCGACGGTCGGGCCGGGGCGTCAGGCATATAACAATTCCGCTCTGCAGGGAAGCTGATTTCCCAGTCTGGAATGCGCCGGTATCGGCCGCAACTCGAAGGAATTTCCACTTCCGCCGGCGCCGCAGTCGGTCGGCCGCATTGATGTCGGACCGCTCGATGCGGAAGACTGATCAGGGCAATCGACGGAAGTGATCACAGTGAGCCGTGACCGCGTCGCGAATATCCGGACAATACGGCACACCGCGCCGATGTTGCTCTGCGTGGCCGTGTTCACAATCGCCGGTTGTTCATCGTCGGCCGTGAAGCCGACCGCCACCGCGCCAACGGCTGCGAACGGACCGAGTGCGGCGGCCACTCCGCTCGCATCCAGGGCGGCGCCCGCCGCACCAAGCCCACCCCTCGGCGAACAGCCCCAGCTGGCGACCGATCCCGCACGACTGGCCGACGACCTGGTCGCCGACGAACGGGTGCTGCGTGACCCCTCAACGCCGGAGCCGGCGTTGGTAGCGGCGGCACACCGGGAGCAGGCCGCGTACCGGGCCATCGGGAGGCACCCCGAATGGGACTCGATCACCCGGCCACGCATCCCGCCCGAACTGGCCGACGTCTACGACCGCAACCTCGACGCCCGGCGCCAGCTGCAGGCTATGACGCCCGCGAAAGACACGCTTCCCGCGTGGCGGATCGACCCCCCGGTCCCGGCCGACGAGCTGATGAACGACTACCACGCGGCGGAAGCCGAGACCGGCGTCGGCTGGAACTACCTGGCCGCGATCAACTTCGTCGAGACCCGCTTCGGCAGCATCAACGGGGTCAGCACGGCCGGCGCCCAAGGGCCCATGCAGTTCTTGCCGTCGACCTTCGCCACCTACGGCCAGGGCGGCGACATCAACTCGCCCCGCGACAGCATCATGGCGGCGGGCCGGTTCCTCGCCGCCAACGGCTTCGCCAACGACCCCGCTCGCGCCATCTACGGCTACAACCACGCGCACCAATACGTCGGTGCGGTCGACCAATACGCCGCATTGATCGCCGCCGATCCGGCCGCGTTCCCCACCTACTACCGCTGGGACGTCTATTACGTCACCACCGCCGGCGACGTTCTGCTGCCCGTCGGTTACTCAGCGCCGGCCCCGATCCCCGTCGGGGACTACCTCGCCACTCACCCGCAGTAAAGACCATACGCCCGGCTGATAAGCAAGCACCGCAAGGGATTTCGCACTCAACGTCCCCGTTATGCGCCGGCGCTAGGCTCGGTCCTTCTTGCGCGCGAGGAACGCCCGCATGTGCTCTTGTGGCTCCCCGGTCAGAAACGCCAGACCGAACTGCTCGATGCTGTCCTCGATCGCCCCGTGCACCGTCATGTCGAACCACTTGTTGAGCAACCGCTTCTGCTGGCGGACCGCGTGCGGGCCGAATCCCGCGAGCCTCCCCGCGAGCGCGGCGATGCGAGAGTCAAGCGCGTCGGGAGCGACCGCCTCGTGCACCAGGCCCCACGTGACGGCCGTGCCGGCGCCGATCGTTTCGCCCGTCAGCAGGAGCCAGGCCGCGTGCGACGCCCCGATCAACGCCGGCATCAAGGCCGCATGGATCACCGAGGGAATTCCGACCGCCACTTCGGGCATGCCGAATTCGGCGCCGGACTCGGCGATCCGCAGATCGCAGCACATCGCGACCTCGAGCCCACCGCCCAGGCAATACCCGGCGAGCCGGGCGATGACCGGGACGGGGCATTGACGGATCGCCTCGCAAAGGCCCGCGAGCCGACGGATGAAGGCTTCGGCGCTGACGCGGTCCAGGGCGACCATCTCATGAATGTCGGCGCCGCCGATGAACGCCGCGTCCCCGGCCCCGCGCAGGACGACCACCCGAACGTCATCGTCATCACCGGCGGTGACGAACGCCCGTGTCAATTCCTCGATGGCGGCCGTGCCGACGATGTTGAGCGATTTGGAATTGATCAGCTCGACCGAGAGCACACCGCCGTCGCGGCCGACCCGAACGAACCGCTTGTCCATCGTGTTCACGCGGCCCTCACAGGTACTTCAGGGCGATGTCTTGCAGATGGGTGCGCATCGTCTGGCCGGTCGCCCTCTCCAGCTTGATGCCCAACTCGCCGGCGAGATTGACGAAACCCATCAGCAGCATGATTTCGCCGTCGGGTTCGTTGGTGACGTTCTCGACGAGCCGGCTCCATGCGAATTCATTGCCGCTGTCCGACGTCCACGCCGTCATGACCTCGATGGCTCGGCGAACGTTTTCCCGCACATCCATTCCCGGAGCCTGCCACGACCACCCGCCGACCGCCCGCCGACGGGCGCACCGCGGCTGTAGCGGCTGCGTCGGTCGGCGGCCCGTTGCGGCGACCCAGTCAGACCGGACCGTCAGTACAGCGGGACCCAGACTCCCATGTACCAGAAGCCCCAACCGCCGAACTGCCAGTTGAAGACCGGGATGGCGGTGTAGGTGTCGTACTGGAACGGCCCGAAATCGGCCTGCGCCACGACGACGTCACGCGGAGGCCCGGACCACGGACGGTTCCAGCCGCCGGGAGGCGGCGGACCGTCCCAGCCGCCCGGAGGCGGCGCGCCCACCCAGTGTGGCGGCGCGTGGCCGGGTGCCGGGCCGTCGTTCCAGCCGTGTCCTCGCGGCGGCGGCGGGGGCGGCGCGCCGTGGTCCACGACGCTGAAGCCGGTCCGCGCGTCGCCGGGCCCGCCAACTTGGGCGTTGCCGCTGACATAGGTCCCGCGCGGGACATAGGGCTGGTGCGGTGGCTGCGTGCTCGGCGGGTTGAGGGCCTGCCTGCCCTCCGGCGGCGGCGCGTTGTGTTCGCTCGCCGGCGCGTTGGATTGCCCACCTGGCGGGTTCGGCCCGTGATCGTTCGGCGCGTTGTTCGGCTGCTCGTTCGGGCCGCCCTGCTGGGGGTACTGCCCGTGCTCGTCGGGCGCCGGCGGGTTCTGCCCACCCTGCGGCGGGTTGTTCTGGCGGCCCTGCTCGTTCTGCCCGCCCTGCGGCGGGCTGCTCGGGCCGCCCTGCGGCGGGTTGTTCGGGCCCTGGCCCCCTTGGGGAGGATTGTTCTGCCCGCCCGGCGCGCCGCCGGGTCCGGCCTGCTGACCGCCCGGGCCGCTCTGCGGACCACCGCCGCCGCCGCCGGGAGCGCCGCCACCACCACCGCCACCACCTCCGTGGCAGTTCGGGCATGGCGGGGGCGGGCCGAGCGGAGCCGCGGAGGCCGAACCGGCGTTCAATGTGATCGCGGAGATACTCAGGCCCGCCGCGAGCGCCGCCGCGCTGACAACACGTTTCATTGACATAGCTGCGTCCCCTCTTGGGTGTGGATCGCCTGCACTAGGGGCAGGTGACGTCCAACTCGAATGACTTGGTCACCTGCTGCGGTTGTTGCGGGTTGCTCATGTCGAGCCCGGTTGCGGTGCCCTTGATCGCATAGGTTTTCCCGTTCACCGCGGCTCCGGCGTTGCCGCCCTGGTTGGGAGCGGCGTCGGAGAAGCCGAGGGTGATGCCGTTGACGCTGCCGAGCCCGACCGAGTGAACGATGGGCGGGTTGGCGTTGCTGACCACCGCGCCGACACCGGCTGTGGGGTCACCGATGCCGATGTTGGTGTTGTCGCCCGCCGGGGCGCAGGTGACCTGGCCGCTGACGTTCTGCGCCTGACCGTCCACGATGACCTGCGGGCCGGCCGCCGACGGCGACGACGAGGACGAGGACCCGGTGGTTGACTTGTTACTCGAACAGCCGGCGCAGGCGGCGGCCACCACGGCCACGCCCGCCATGCCGACGACGAACCCACGCTTCACCACTGCTCTCCTTCGTGTCGCTGGTGCCGCACTGCCAACTCGTTGGCCTGGTCGACTCCGCGAGCCCACGCCGAACCTGCAGCACGGACGCCCGCAATGCCGCGAGCCCGGGTACCCGCTGCCAGTGAAAGAGAAACGCGGTGTCGCGACGCCGCACACTACGGCAGAACGCGCAACCCCCACTTGCCCAGTAGCGGATCGACGAGTACGAAGTCGGTGGTGTTGTCGTCGCCCTCGGGCGAAGACATCAACAAACCCACCGCACTCACGGTGCCGTCATCGTTCTTCACGAAACCGGGGCTGCCGCTGTCCCCGTTGAGGCTGAACACGCTGGCTGTGACAACGCCACCTTCGACATGCTTGACGACCCCACAGGTCTCGCCGGTGACCGCACCGATCTTGCAGAACGGCACACCCTCCCGAATTTGGTCGCCGTTCAACACATCCCGGACCACATACCTGCCGCCGACATCACCTATCGGCGCGCCGACGCCCGGATCGAGGCGGATGATCGCCGCGTCCCGCGTCTCACCCTCCTGCTCGCTGGCGCTGATCCTCCCGAGCGGTAACGAATTCCCGTACGTCCACAACGAACCGTCATGGGCGTCGCAGTGGCCGCTGGTCATCAGGTAATAGCTGCCGTCGTTACCCTTCGCCGCGAAACCCGCTGTGCACGAGTTATTTTCATCCTCAACCTTCATGCCCGGCGTCACGCCCGAATCCGCACGCGCGGGATTCGCCAACGCCATCGTGGCGACGACCACAGCGCCGACCAGGCCCAACCCTCGCAACCACCGCATGGCCACGCCACCTCTCTTGATGTATCGGGCAGCATGCTAACAGCGGGAGCGGGTTTCGGCCGCCCGGCCGTTCGGAATACGCCCGCCGGCCCGCCCGCGGCGAATTGACGTAAACGGCAAATCGGTGGCGATTGCTCTGCACCGCAACAGCTTTCGCCGCGAGGGCGACAAACCGATGATCAGTCGCCGACGTGGCGGGCGAGGAAGCCCAGCACGGCGTCGGCGAAGATGTCGTTGCGATCACCGGCCACCATGTGCCCCGCACCGCGCACGTCGCTGAACTCGACCTGCGGGAAGCGCGCCAGGAATTCGTCGGCGCGTTCCTGGCTGACGAGGTCACTCATCTGTCCCCGAATCAACAGCATCGGCACGCCGTCGCGCAGGATCGCGTCGACGGCCGCGTGCATGCGATCGGGGTCGGTAACCTCGAACGGCGGAAACGCGGCGGTTCCGCTGATGAACTGGGGATCCCAGTGCCAGTACCAGCGATCGCCGCGGCGGCGCAGATTCGTGGTCAGGCCGTCCAGGTCGGTGGGCCGCGGCCGGTGCGGGTTGTATTCGGCGATGGCGTCGGCGACTTCGTCAAGTGAGGCGAACCCCGATTCCACCCGGTCGGACATGAAGGCGTGGATCCGATTCGCCCCTGACTGGTCCATGTTGGGCACGATGTCGACCAACACCACCGCGCTGGCGATGCCCGGGGAGAGCTCACCCGCGAGCAGCATCGACGTGAAGCCGCCCAGGGATGCGCCGACGAGCACCGGTTGCGGGGGCAGCGTGCCCAGCACTTCGCGGACGTCGCCGGCGAAGCTGACGACGCGATAGTCGCCCGCGTCGGACCAATCGGATTCCCCGTGGCCGCGCAGGTCGACGGTGACGGCCTGCCAGCCGCGCTGCGCGACGGCGGCGGCGGCCTTGCCCCACGAACGACGCGTCTGCCCGCCACCGTGCAGGAACACCACGGCCCGCGCCTGCGGATCGCCCAGCCGGTCGGCGACGATGCGCACGCCGCCGGGACCCTGGATCGAAAACGGTTCCACTGCCATGGGCATCAGGTGATACTAAGCCGTTTCGGCGCCGACCCGGGCCCCGAAGCGGCTCCAATACGATGCAGCGGAGCGTCCTGAGGAGAAACCGATGCAGCTTGACGAATACCTGTCCTTGGATGCGACCGCGTTGGCCGAACTGGTCCAGCGCAAGCAGGTCACGGCGTCCGAACTTCTCGCACTGGCACGGCGGCGGGCGGACGCCGTCAATCCGCGGTTGAACGCGATCGTCCGCCACCTCGGCGAGGTCGCGGACAGGCGGGCCGCCGACCCGGCCCTGAGTGGACCGTTCGCCGGTGTGCCCTTCGTGATCAAAGACCTCGCGCAGGAGTATCGCGGCTTCCCGACCTCGAGCGGTTCCCGCTCGCTGGCCAACGACGTGGCCGATCGACACGCCCTGGTGACGCAGCGGTTCCTGGACGCGGGGCTGGTGATCTTCGCGATGACCAACACCCCCGAGTTCGGGGCCAAGGGCGTGACGGAATCCGATTACTGGGGGCCGGCACGTAATCCGTGGAACACCCAGCACACCCCCGGCGGCTCGTCCGGAGGTTCCGGGGCGGCGGTCGCGGCCGGGATCGTCCCGGCCGCGGGGGCCAACGACGGCGGCGGATCCATCCGCATCCCCGCCGCCTGCAACGGGCTCGTCGGCCTCAAGTTCAGCCGGGGACTTTCGCCGTACGGGCCGCAGACCGGCGAGCCGATGTTCGGGATGGTGACCCAGGGCGTCGTTTCGCGCACGGTGCGTGACAGCGCCGCGCTGTGCGACGCGATCGTCGGCCGCGATCCGTACGCGGCCTACGAAGTCGCCCTTCCGCGAGGCACTTTCGCCGACCACGTCAAGCGTCGTCCGCGCACGCTGCGGATCGGGTACTCGTGGTCCTCGGCGATCAACCCACACCCGGACCGGGAAGCCGTCGCCGCGGTGGAACGGGCGGTATCGCTCCTGAGCGGTCTGGGGCACGGGGTCGAGGAGGTTCGGCCGCCGTACGACGACGCCGCCCTCGCCCGTGACTTTCTCACCATCTGGTTCGCCCAGCTCTACCAGCACGTCGCGGACGCCAGACAGCGCACCGGCGCCGGCGACCGCGATTTCGAGGCCGACACCTTGGCCGTGAGTGAACTCGCCCGGTCCACCGGCGTGCTGGCACCGATCCTCGCGCTGGAGAACCGCAACAACCACATCCGATCCCTGGCGGGGTTCCACGAGACCTTCGATTGCTTGCTGACCCCCACCCTGGCCACGCCACCGCTCCGGGTCGGCGCGACGGCCACGCCGCGGCCCCTCCAACAGGTGGCCCGCATCGCCAGCAAGCTGCGCGCGGGAAAACTCATGGCGCTCAGCGGGATTCTCGACCAATTGGTCCAGGAGAGCCTGGGATGGGTGCCCTATACGCAGCTCGCCAACATCACCGGACGCCCCGCGATCAGCGTGCCCCTGCACTGGACCGACGACGGGCTTCCCCTCGGGGTTCAATTCGTCGGGCGCCTGGGCGCCGACGCCGACCTCCTGCAGCTGGCAGCCCAACTCGAGGACGCCGCCCCGTGGGCCCACCGGTATCCCGCGCCCGCGTGACCACCCCTATGCGTCCGGTTTGCCTTCCGACGAGTGATCGCCGCGCCACAGGCGCGAAAACCGCCGGGCGACATCGCCGAGGCGGCTCCCGGCCCATTGTGAAGCCTTGATCCTGCCGAGAGCTTGCTTTCCCTCCGCCGCGTAGTCGCTAACGGTTTCGTCGCCTTCCTCAGCGCGCATCCTCAACCTCCGATCTCGTCAAGCTGCTCGTGTCCGCGGCTGACGCTCGGACGGCTCCGACGGCGTCAAACGCTCCGGCGGTTCCGCCGGGGTTAGCCGCTCGGGTGTCTCGGCCGGCGCCAGCCGCTCGGGCGTCTCGTCGGGAGTGCCACGCTCCGGCGGCTCGATCGTGTCCATCATTTAGCACCTCCGATCGGCTCAGGGTTGCCTACCCGCCGACCCCGGGCGCCGAAACGCGGACGAACTCGCCCGCCGCGGCTTCAGGACACCGGTTCCTTGCTGGCCTTGACCGGCGCGGTGCTCGGCGGCAGCTTGAGCAGGTTGCCGCGCAGGCTCCCCCGCGCGGTGCGCACGGCCACCAGCAGCCAGGTGAACAACAGCCCGGCGTACGCGATCACCGCAGCCACCCGGAAAG
This sequence comes from Mycobacterium sp. E3247, assembly GCF_001667785.1. Lineage (NCBI taxonomy): Bacteria > Bacillati > Actinomycetota > Actinomycetes > Mycobacteriales > Mycobacteriaceae > Mycobacterium > Mycobacterium sp. E3247. The sequence goes on from NZ_LZJG01000317.1 coordinate 7,960, forward strand.
CGGGCAGGTGCGTGTGGCCGGCGAGCTGCGAGGTGCCCGTGACGAACGTTCCGACCGGGAAGGTCAGGCTCCACCACGTCAGCGCGAACGGCATGCCGCGACGCAGCGTGCGCACGGTCAGCGCCGTGGCCAGCGCGATCCACAACACCGCGAAACCCCACACCGGAACTCCGTACAGGATCGCGAAGGCATTCAGGTCCTCGGCCAGCTCGGGGTTGACAGCCAGTCCCGCGCTTGCACCCAAAAGCCCTGCGGCGGTGATCGATTGGCCGAGCGGACCCAGGACGATCCACAGCGTCGGCACCCGCGCCGAGCCCGACGTGCCGTAGAGGGTCAGGCGCGCCCAGATCATCGCGATGATGTTCAGCGAAGCCAGCAACGACAGGCCGAACATCGCGTAGCAGCCGTACAGCATGGTTTCGCGTCCGGTGCCCGCCGTCATGTGCGGCAGTAGCAGCGCCCCCATGGCCGCGGTCACCATGGGCGGGACCACCGGCATCAGCCAGCCCCCGAAGGCCGCGTCGGGCTCGACGTTGTGCTGGGTGAACATCAAAAACGGGATGCTGACAGCGGTGAACAGCCCGCCCAGCGTTCCCGCCGTCCACAACACCCAGTCCAGGTCTACCGCGACACGCTCGCCGAGCAGATCCCTTCCGACCAGCACCGCTCCCCCGCCGACCGTCATCAGCGCCATCGGGGCGGCGCCGTAGAAGTGCGCCATCTGCGGATTGCGGGCGTGCGTGCGCGCCACCGTGGGGTGGCGCAACCAGTGGCCCCCGACCAGGACGATGAGCACCACCAGCAGGACGGCGGCGATCACCCAGACCACCTGGGCGAAGGCGCGCAGTCCCACCACGTGCACGGGCAGGGCCGCGCCGGCGCTGGCCACGATCCCGGTGCCCATCACCGCGGCGAACCAGTTGGGCCCGATATTGCCCAGCACCTCGACCCGGGTCTGCGGCGATGCAGCGCCGCCGGGGTTTGCAATGGCCATAGCTGCAAAACCTACTGCGCCGAGCCGGATCGGGCTGGCCTGCCGCTTACACTCCAACGGTGATGCATCCGGCACCAACGACCAGGCGGGCCTTCGGCAGGGGTCGGCTGGTCGCCGGGATTGCCGTTATGGTGGCCCTCGCCGTTCTCGCCGTACCCATCAAACAACGCTGCGGGGCGCCGGGCTTGTCGTGCGCTACGGCGGTCGACCCCCGGGGCAACGTTCACTACTACTACGAGGTGGAGCCGCTCGGTGTGTACCTCGCAGAGATCGTGACCGGCTCGAACATCACCGTGTTCTACGAGTCGGGCGAGGACCTCGTCAAAGCCGGATAGCCGTCATTTCGGCTCGATCACAAGTTCGATTCGGTCACGCCGGCCATGTGACGTCGGTGAAACCCCCGCGAGACGGTTCGCTCGGAACACGCTGGTCAGGCAGATGCTGCCGCCCCGACGGCCGGCCGGGCGCTGCCGGTCGAGCGTGCCGGGAACCCGTTCTCGATTGGGGGCTTCACAGCAAGCTAACGCATACTTGACACCATGCTTGAAGCGACGTCGCCGCAAACCGCCGCCGCGGTGCCCGGCGATGCGCTGGGTTTGGGCCGAGGATTGTGATGGCCCGCTCTGGCGGTGCCCACCACCGTCATCGAGCCGTCCGTCAGCCCTCCCGATTCCGCAAGGGACTGACGCGCACCTTGGGCGCGCTGGTGTCCGTGGCGGCCGTCGGCCTGACCGGGGCGGGGTACTACGTCGCGCACGGCGCGCTGGGCGGCATCACCGTCTCGAACGCCCTGCAGCCCGACGACCCGCGCTCCAGCGGCGACAACATGAACATCCTGCTGATCGGGCTGGACTCCCGCAAAGACCAGGACGGCAACGACCTGCCCTGGTCGATTCTGAAGCACCTGCACGCGGGCGATTCCGACGACGGCGGCTACAACACCAACACCCTGATCCTGGTGCACGTCGGGGCCGACGACAAAGTCGTCGCCTTCTCGATCCCACGCGACGACTGGGTCGCCTTCAACGGGGTGCCGGGTTACAACCACATCAAGATCAAAGAGGCGTACGGCCTGACCAAGCAGTACGTCGCTAACAAGCTCGCCAACCAGGGCACCAGCACTCAGAAGGAACTCGAGACCAAGGGCCGGGAAGCCGGCCGGGCGGCGACTCTGCGTGCCGTGCGGAGCCTGACCGGCGTACCGATCGACTACTTCGCCGAGGTCAACCTGGCCGGGTTCTACGACCTGGCCCAAACCCTGGGCGGGGTGGAGGTCTGCCTCAACCACCCCGTCTACGACTCGTACTCGGGCGCCGACTTCCCGGCCGGGCGGCAGACCTTGGACGCGTCAGAGGCCCTGTCCTTTGTGCGGCAGCGCCACGGCCTGGAGAACGGGGACCTGGACCGCACCCATCGGCAGCAGGCGTTCATTTCGTCGGTCATGCAGGAGCTGCAGGCCGCGGGGACCTTCACCAATCTGGACAAGCTCAAAAGCCTGATGGCCGTGGCACGCAAGGATGTGGTGTTGTCGGCCGGTTGGGACGAGGAGATGATCCAGCGGCTCGGTTCACTGGCCTCCAGCGGCCACGTCGAGTTCCGCACGCTGCCGGTGGTGCGCTACGACAACATCGACGGTCAGGACGTCAACATCATCGACCCGGCGGCGATCAAGGCCGAGGTGGCCACGGCGATCGGCGCCTCGCCCACAACCACAGCGCCCGCCACCACGGCCGCCAAGCCCAGTCCGTCGACCGTCGTCGATGTGATCAATGCGGGCAGCACGAGTGGACTCGCGACCGAGGTGTCCCGCGCCCTGCAGAACCACGGCTACACGACGGGCCAGACCCGCGACCGCAACTCGGGCGAGCCTACGGCGAGCACGGTCGCGTACGGCGCCGGTGTGGAAGCCGACGCGGCGAACGTGGCCAAACTGCTCGGCCTCGACGCGCCCGGCCAGCCCGACCCCAGCGTTCAGCCCGGCCACATCAGGGTGACCGTCGATACGAATTTCTCGGTATCCATGGTTGACGACAGCACCGACGAAACCGCGACCACCACGACGTCCACCAAGGCCAAGCCGTACTACTACAACGGCACCACGACGACCTATCCGACGCCCGATCAGGGGAAGCCGATCGACGGCGGCGGCGTGCCGTGCGTTAACTAGCCGCGCGGCGAAACCGGGCGCAGCGGGCCGCCGCGGGTCGCCGGCTAGGCGTGCGTCCCGCCGTCGATGCGGATCTCGGTTCCGGTGATGAACGCGCCGTCCTCGGACACCAGCATGGCGATCACCCCGGCCACCACCGACGGATCGGCCATCCCGGTGCCGCTGGACTCCACCGTGGTCGGCAGAATCGGCATCAACCTTGAAAACAGCGCCCAGTCAGCGTCTTTCGGGATGTATCCGCCGGTTGCATCGGTGATCCCGGACTTGATGCTGCCGGGTGCCACGCACACCGCGCGCAGGCCGTCGCGCGCGTACTCGAGCGCCAGCGAATGCGTGAACGCCTGGATCCCGCCCTTACTCGCGGCGTATGCCGCCATATACGGGTGAGCGAAAGAGGCGGACGTCGAACTGAAGTTGACGATCGCGCTGCGCGAATTCGCCAATAATGCCGGAAGCGCTTCCCGCACAACGAGAAACGTGCCGGTCAGGTTGACGCCGACGATCTGGTTCCACAGTTCCAGCGAGGTCTGGTGGGTGTGCGCGGCACGCAGGATGCCGGCGGCGTTGACCAACGAATCCAGGCCGCCGAGCGTTTCGACGGCCCGGCACACGCCGTCGACCACCGAATCCTCGTTGCCCACGTCCATCAGCATGGTGGTCAGACGACCGGCCGTCTCCGCCTCGTCGGCGCGGGCACGAGTGGCGCCCAGGCCGCCCTCCGCGACGTCGGAGGCCACCACCGTGGCGCCCTCGTCGAGGAGTCGCAGCGCGGTCGCCTGCCCGATGCCCGACGCGGCGCCGGTCACCAGGATCCGTTTGCCCTCGAGTCGCTTCATTGCCGCTCCCTGCTCGTCGCGTCGCTAGGGGCTCATCATTGCAAAGGACGGCCCCCGGACAAGGCAGAGTGGACGCATGGACATCGGATTTATCGGCTTGGGCAAGATGGGCCAGGGCATGGCCGCGAACCTGTTGAAGGCGGGCCACCGCGTGATCGTCTACAACCGCTCCCCCGACAAGACGGCGACGCTTGTGCAGCAGGGCGCCGCGGCGGCGCCCGCCGTGGCGGAGGCGTGCCACGGCGAGGTGGTGTTCACCATGCTCGCCGACGACCACGCCGTCGAGGATGTGGTGTTCGGTGAGGCCGGCGTAGTCGCTTCGCTGGCTCCGGGCGCCACGCACGTCTCGTCGAGCACCATCAGTGTCGCCCTCTCGGAGCGCCTGGCGGCCGCACACGCCGAAGCCGGCCAGCGCTACGCCGCGGCACCGGTGTTCGGCAGGCCCGACGCAGCCGCGGCGGCAAAGCTTTTCGTTGTTGCGGCGGGCGAGCCGCAGGTGCTACAGGCGCTCTCCCCGCTGTTCGACGCGATCAGCCAGCGGACCTTCGTGGTATCCGAGCAGCCGCACACCGCCAACCTGGTCAAACTGAGCGGCAACTTCCTCATCGCGTCGGTGATCGAGAGTGTGAGTGAGGCCGTGGCGCTGGTGGCCAAGGCCGGGGTCGACAGGCAGCAGTACGTCGACATCCTCACGTCGACGTTGTTCGCCGCCCCCGTCTACCAGACCTACGGCGGGTTGATCGCGCGCCGGGAGTTCGAGCCGGCCGGGTTCGCCGCCGAGCTGGGCCTCAAGGACGTCCGGCTGGCGCTCGCCGCCGGGGAGCAGTTGCAGGTGCCCCTGCCGGTGGCAAGCCTGCTGCGCGACCGCTTCCTGGCCCTGGTGGCATCGGGCGGCGGGCACCTGGACTGGTCGGCGCTCGCCACGCTCGCCGACCGCGACGCCGGCCTGGCGTCAGACCACTCCCCGTAGCCCGTCGGCGCCGAACGCCGGCTCCAGCATGGCGGAGTAGTCCGGGCCGCGCCGCAACATCAGCCCACCGTCGACGTTGATGACCTGCCCGGTGATGTAGCAGGCCGCGTCGCTGAGCAGGAACATCGCCAGGTTGGCGACGTCCTCGACCTCGCCGGGGCGGGGCAGCGGCGTGCACTCGCGGTAATCCTCGGCCACCTCCGGCAGGGCGAACACCGGCGCGACCAGATCGGTGCGGATCAGGCCCGGCCGAATGCTGTTGACCCGCACCCAGGACGGTCCGAGTTCGTCGGCGGCCAACTGCATCATGTGGTCGATGGCCGACTTGCTCACCCCATAGGCGCCGAACCAGCGATGGGTGTTGCTGGCCGCGATCGACGAGATGCCCACGAACGATCCCCCGCCACCCCGCACCAGCTCGCGCGCGACGTGCTTGAGCACGTACATGGTGCCGTTGACGTTCAGGTCGACGGTGCGCCGCCAGGCTTCTGAGTCGATCTGGGTGATCGGTCCGATCGTCTCGGAGCCACCTGCGCAATGCACCGCCCCGTGGAGTTGACCGTGCCAGGCCGTCGCGGCGTCCACCGCGCGGGCGGCCTCCTCCTCATTCGTGACGTCGGTCGGCTCGTAGCGAATGGAACCGCCGCCCGAAAGGGCCTCGATCTCGCTGACGGCCCCCGCCAACCGGTCGGAATTGCGGCCCACGATCATGACCGAGGCGCCCGCCGCGACCAGCCCGGCGGCCACGCCCTTGCCGATTCCGCTGCCACCGCCGGTGACCAGATACGTCCGGTTTTCGAAAGAAAGCTGCACGCGACGCCCTCTCAAACTCCAAACAGGTTCCAGATATCGAACCACGCGGAGAACTCGCCGCGGCAACGGGTGGCCACGTGGGACCGGCGACCTGCTACGGCGTGTCGCGGCGGGCCACCTGCGTGGGCTTGGCGTTGCGCCAGTCCTCGACCTCGGGCGGCAGGCCCACCGCGTACCGGTTCTCGTTGTGGGCCGCCCAGTGCGCGTGGCCCAGTTCGTGGATGTGGAACGCGTGCCGCAACGCCTCGGTGAATCCCATTGCGTCGGAGGCGGCGTTGACCGAGTCCTTGACGAGCAGGGCCGCCATTGTGGGCCGGTCGGCGATGCGCCGGGCGAATTCCAGAGTCTTGTCCGCCAACTCGTCGACGGGGAACACCTTGGACACCATGCCCAGCCGATACGCCTCGTCGGCGTCGAGCGAGTCCCCGGTCAGCAGCAGCTCTTTGGCCTTGCGCGGACCGAATTCCCAAGGGTGGGCGTAGTATTCGACACCCGGCATGCCCAGGCGCACCGCGACCACGTCGCTGAACTTCGCGTTGTCGGCGGCCACGATCAGATCGCACGCCCAGATCAGCATCAGGCCCGCGGAGATCGCGTTGCCTTGCACCTGGGCGATGGTGATCTTGCGCAAATCCCGCCAGCGGCAGGTGTTCTGGAAGAAGTAGTGCCACTCCTGCAGGTAGAGCTTCTCCACGATCGGATCGCGGGTCCCACCGTTGATGCGAAAGCTGGGAAGCTGGCTGCGCTCGGCGATCGCCAGCTCCGAACCCAGGTCGTGGCCTGCGGAGAAGTTGCGGCCGCGCGCCGCCAGGATCACCACGCGCACGGTGTCGTCGGCCTCAGCGCGCAGAAACGCCTCGTCGAGCTGGACCAGCAGGCCGCGGCTTTGCGCGTTGTGTGCCTCCGGACGGTTGAGCCAGATGCGCGCGATGCGGCCCTCGTCGAGGGTTTCGTAAGTCACCAACTCTTCGGCGTTGGCGTCGCCCGTCTGGGCACCGGCTTGCTCTGACACTGTCATTCGGCCCACCTCATTCGTCGCCAGGTCCCACGTGTTTACACATTACGGCCAGTGTGTAATCGACTCACCGCTGGGTGGGCCGACTACGGGCGATCAAGGGCGGCCGCGAGAGAGGCGGCCGCCGCCTTGAGCAGCCGCAACGAGCGGTTCAGCTCGGCGTTCTCTGCCTTCAGCCGCTCGAGTTCGACTTGGTGGTCGGCGGGCGCCGCCGGACTGTCGTGGTCGAGTAGGGCCCTCCGGGTCCGCTCATGGACGGTCTCGGTCACGGTGTTGCCGAGCTGATCTGTGACGGCCCGGATCGCCATCCTCTCCATGTCGTGCCGCCCGCGCACCGAGGCGACCGCACGCACCTCGTCGATGCGGGCCGACCCGTTGGACGCGGCGGACTTCGGCACGGCCCTCAGCGGCTGCGCGTGGCGGTAGGCTCGCGGCGCCTGGCCTGCGGCGGCGTCCGCCGCGATGGGCAAGACGGTGGCCTGTTGCTGCTGTACCCGCAAGCGCAGTTCGGCTTCCCGCCGCCCCAGCTCGTCCGCCCACTGCGCAAGCTCGGCCTCCCGCCCGGCGACCTGCGCCTCCCGATGCCGGATCTGGGCCAGTTGTTGGGGCAACGGGTTGGCCCGCTTCGCGAGCCCGCCCGCCCGCTGGGCGAGTCGCGCCTCCTGCTCGCGCACCCGGCTCTCCCAGGCGCGCACGTCGTGTTCGTACTGGACGAGGGCCGCCTCGCGCTCGGAAAGCTCGGCTTCCCGTCGGTCCAATGTGCCAGCGCGTTTGAGCAGCTCGGCGCAGCGGCTGCGGAGCTCGGTTTCCTTTTGCAGGTGCCGAGTCAGCTCTTGCTCGACCAGGTCGATGAAGATGTCGACCTCTTGCTCGTTGTAACCGCGCTTGCCGATGCGCGGACGCGAGAATGCGACATTGTGGACGTCAGCGGGGGTGAGAACCATCCTGTTTCCGAAGTCTTTGGCGTCGCGGGCCACGTAAAGCCGGGACGGTTGCCGACGAGGTTATTGCAGTTGTTCTACACGTGCGTTATTGGCGGCTGAACAGCGAACAACTCGTTAGCTACATCAAGTCCTCACCCACCTGCCCATGCTGCATCACCTACAGTTAAGTCATGGCTACCAAATCTGACCCTGGCGAGATCGGCGACGTCGAACCGGTCGCCGACAGCACCGCGAGCCAGGCCAGGCGGGTTGTCGCGGCGTACGCGAACGACGCCGACGAGTGCCGCGTGTTCCTGTCCATGCTCGGCATTGGACCCGCAAAACTCGACGCGTAAATGACTCCCGGGAACGGGCACGACTCGAAGATGCCGACCTTCGGCAACTCCGACTTCGTCGTGGTCGCCAACCGGCTTCCGGTGGACCAGGAGCGGCTTCCCGACGGCACCACGGCGTGGAAGCGCAGCCCGGGCGGCCTGGTGACGGCGCTGGAGCCGCTGCTACGCCGCCGGCGCGGCGCATGGGTCGGTTGGGCCGGCATCGCCGAGGAAGAGGTCGACTTCGACGACGAGCCGATCGTGCAGGAGGACCTGGAGCTCCGCCCGGTGCGGCTGAGCGCCGACGACATCGCCCAGTACTACGAGGGGTTCTCGAACGCCACGCTGTGGCCGCTCTATCACGACGTCATCGTCAAGCCGATCTACCACCGCCAATGGTGGGAACGCTACGTCGAGGTCAACCGGCGCTTCGCGGAAGCCACCTCCCGCGCCGCCGCCCGGGGCGCCACCGTGTGGGTGCAGGACTACCAACTGCAACTGGTTCCCAAGATGCTGCGCGAACTGCGACCCGACGTCACCATCGGCTTCTTCCTGCACATCCCCTTCCCGCCGGTGGAGCTGTTCATGCAGCTGCCCTGGCGCACCGAGATCATCGAGGGCCTGCTCGGCGCCGACCTGGTGGGCTTCCACTTGAGCGGGGGGGCGCAGAACTTCCTGTTCCTGTCCAGGCGGCTGATCGGCGTCAACACCTCCCGCGGATCGGTTGGGGTGCGCTCGCGATACGGCGAGGTCGATCTCGGGTCGCGCGTCGTCCGGGTGGGCGCGTTCCCCATCTCCATTGACTCCGGCTCGCTCGATCATGCCGCCCGCGATCGCGACATCAGGCGGCGCGCCCGGGAGATCCGGGCCGAGCTGGGCAACCCCCGCAAGGTGCTGCTCGGCGTCGACCGGCTCGACTACACCAAGGGCATCGACGTGCGGCTCAAGGCCTTCTCGGAGCTGCTCGCGGAGGGACGCGCGAAGCGCGACGACACCGTGCTGGTCCAGCTCGCCACGCCGAGCCGCGAACGCGTGGAGAGCTATCAGATTCTGCGTGACGACATCGAGCGCGAAGTGGGACACATCAACGGCGAATACGCAGAGGTCGGCCATCCGGTGGTGCACTACTTGCACCGTCCGGTCCCCCGCAACGAATTGATCGCGTTCTTCGTGGCCGCCGACGTCATGCTGGTCACCCCGCTGCGCGACGGCATGAACCTGGTGGCCAAGGAGTACGTCGCATGCCGCAGCGATCTCGGCGGCGCGCTGGTGCTGTCCGAATTCACCGGCGCCGCCGACGAACTCCGGCAGGCCTATCTGGTCAACCCGCACGACCTCGACGGCGTGAAGGACGCGATCGAGGCGGCGCTCAACCAGCCCGTCGAGGAGGGCCGGCGCCGGATGCGGTCGATGCGGCGCCAGGTCCTGGCGCACGACGTCGACCGTTGGGCGCGGTCGTTCCTGGACGCGTTGGCGGAGTCGCGTCCTCACGATGCCAACTAGGCCGCGCGAACCCATGGTGTTGCCGCGTAATCGCTGTGATACTCAAGGGATCGCGGAGGGAGGGGTCAGATGAAGCTCCGTCACGGACTGGCTGCGGGCACCGGCATCTTCGTCGCCGTCGCAACGGGAATTGCGCTGGAATCCGGGGCGCCCGCCAAGGCGCTCGGACCGCCGCCGGACGGCAACTACAGCTACAACGAGGCGGGCGTGTCGGGGGTGACCTGGACCGTCACGGCCATCTGCGATCAGCCCTCCGGAACCCGGAACATGAACGACTATTCCGACCCAATCGTTTTCGCGATGAACTGCGCCCTAAACATCGTGAGTTTCACGGACGAGCGGATTAGCGCCGCCGACAAACTGCAGAACTACAGCGGCCGGGCGCGGATGTCGAGCATGCTGTGGACTTTCAAGGTCGACAAGGCTGACGGTGTGTCATGTCCGGGCGGCGGCACCGCCCCTTCCACCGAAACGTGGGCTTTCAGCGACGAGACGATGAGCGGCACCCACACCACCCTGCACGGTGCCGTCTGCGGGATGGAACCGGCGATGAAGAAGCAACCGTTCTCGCTTACACTGAGCGGCCCCCCGCCCAGCCCGGTCGAGCGTTATCCGTTGTACTGCAACGCGATTGCGATGTGCTACTAGATCGGCGTGATGTAGGCGATCAGCCACTGCTTGCCGATCTTTTTGAAGTCCACCCGCAACCGGCTGCCGTCGTAGAGCGGCTGGCGTGATTTGTCTGTCACCGTACGGTTCATGTAGACCATCAGCGATGCCGAATCCCGTTTGGCCGACATGACTCCCGCGCCGACCACGTTAGCCTGCACAACCACTTCACGCTTTTTGGCCTCGGGGATGATCTGCGTGTTGGCGCTCTTCTGGAATTCAGCGCGATATTCCGGCGTCAACAGCGGATACGCGGCCGTCAGGCTCCGCTCGACGGTCTGGTAGTCGTAGGCGAAGACCTCGGGAATCTCCTTGGCCGCCAACCCTGGCAGGACCGCACGCGCCGCCTGCTCGCCGCGGGTCTGCACGCGGTCCCAATACAGCCAGCCGCCCACCGCGGACAGTCCGACGAACGCCACGACCGCCAGGTAACTCGCGGCGGCCGCCAGCCAGCGCAGCCATCGCATCAATTACCGCCGTTCGGGTATTTGATGTCGTAGCCGGTCATTCGCCCGGTCTCGTCTTCGTGCACGATCACGCGCAGACGATATGGCATGGAGGGCTTGTTGACGCCGTCGATGTCGGCGACCGTGACGCGCACGGAGACCAGGACGGACGCGTTGTCGGCGACCGTGTCGATGCCTTCCAGCGCTGCGCCGTTGACGACCGCCTCCGACGTCGCATTGGTAGTGCGGAAGATGGCCTTGAGGTTTTCGACGTTGTTGTTGGCGCCAAGCATCCCGCGAAGCGGGCCGCTGGTGCCGTCGACGAAGCGATTCACGCTCTCGTCGATGTTGTCCTGTTTGTAGCTGAACATGTTGACCACGGTCTGCCTGGCGGTGTCGACGAAACGCTGGTCACGCGCCTCTGCGGCGTGAGCGTGTCGTTGCTGGACTCGCAACAGGGCCACGCAGCCGGCAAGCGCCCCAACGGCCAGCACTGCGGCCGCAAACGAGATCCACGCCACCAGCCTTCGGTTGGGTTGGCGTCGCGGCGGAGGTTTCAGGGCCTTCCCTGGCTTGGCGAGCTTCGCCGGCGACTTGGACCCGGCCGGGACCTCGACGCTCACCGGCGCGGCCTTGGCCTCCTCCGATTTCGCGGGACCCGCCGCGCGCGACGCCCGACGACGGACGCGGGGTTTGGTTGTCTGCTCTTCTGCTGCGACAGCGTCCATTACATCGGCCTTGGATCACGCATCAGGTCCACCCAGTTCTCGGCGCTGGATGCGCCGCTGGCTCCGGCCGCAAAAATACCGGTGCCGCCGGCCGGGTCCTTGAACGCGCCGGTCTTCTCGTCATAGGTCGTATACGCCGGTCCGCTGGCCTGCGGCTGCGGGCCCGGCGGCGGCCCCCACGGCTTCTCCGGTCCGGGACCGGCCGGCGGGGGATTGATACCTTCTGGCGGCGCCGGTGGTGGCAGCCACTTGGGATAGGGCAGTTGCGGCGGCACGGGTGGAATCCCCGGAGGCTGCCACGACGTGAAGGGTGGTGGCGGCCCGTTGTCGTTGGGCGGCGGCGGATCATATGCCGGCTGCTTGTTCGGCAGCGGCCCCGGCCCGGGCACCACCCCGGGCGGGGGCGGCCCGACGATCGGAGTGCCGGGGTCGGGTTCCGCGCCCGGAGGGATGTAGGGGAACTTGTTGGGCGGCAAGACGTTCAGACCGTTTGTCATCGGAGTGTCGTACGGGACCGGCGGACCTCGCCATGGGTTACGCCCAACGGGCACATAGCCCTTCGGGTCACGACAGAGCTGAATCGTGGGCGCGCGCTTCCCGGGGAACTCTTGGCAGGGGTAGTTGCGGGCGCCACGTACCGTGCTGGGGTCGTTTTGGGCGACCTTGCAGTACATATCCTTCGGCAGCTCGCGCACGGTCTCGTCGGCGGGTGTGCGCATCAATGGCGGCGGGAGGAAGCCGACCGCACACGGCGGCGGGTCGTTCAGGTCCAGCTTGAAGTCCAGCTTGCCGCCCTCGTCGAGAGGTGGACCGCCCGCCATCGTGATGATCGCGGCAAACAGCGCCGGTAAGACGACCAGAAGATGCTCGATCGACTTGTGGTAGATGACGCCCACCCGGCCGAGGTTGGCCAGGCTGGCGGCCAGCGCCGGGAAGGAGGGGCGGATACCGGAGAACGCGGTGCTGGCCTCGTCGGTGGCACCCGGGGCGGTGGCCAGCGTCTGGCGAAGCTCCGGGTCGGCCTGCCGCACCTCGGAGGTGAACCGCGCCAGCCCGTCGGACAGCGTCTTGATGTCGGCGCCGGCGCGAATCTGTGCCTGCAGGAAGGGACCGGCCTCGTCGATGAGCTGCGAAGCCTGCGGATAGTTCGCATTGGCCTCGTCCACCAGCAACCGGGCGGATTCGAAGAGCCGGGCCAGCTCGGGGCCCGACCCGTTGGTCGCGATGAATGTCTCATGCAGCAGCTCGCGCAGGCGGGTGTCGCCCAGGCTGTTGGTCAGCGCCTCGGCCCGCTTCAGCAGGTCGGCGACATCCTGGCCGATCCGGGTGTTCTGCCGCTCGATTCGAAACCCGTTGCGCAACTTGGTCGACGCCGGCGTACTGGGCGGTACCAGGTCGATGTATTGCTCGCCGACGGCCGACACGCTCTTGACGGTCGCGGTGACGTTCGACGGAATCGGCGTGCCGCTGTTCAGCCGCATCTCCGCGGTGACGCCATTGGGGTTGAGGCCCACCGATTCCACCCGTCCCACGGCGACGCCGCGATAGGTGATGTTGGCGTTCTTGTAGAGGCCGCCGCCGGCGACGAAATCGGCGGTGCCGGCGTAGGTTCCGAGCCCGAAGGTCGCGGGCAGCCGCAGGTAGAAGATTGCCATCACCGTCAACGTGATGGCGGTGATCACCGCGAAGATCCAAAGTTGGATCTTGGTGAGTCTGTCGTGCATCTGCGGCCGCCTCCTACTGTCCTGAAGCCGTGCCGGGCGGGATCTTGAACGGGTCGGCCGCCTGCCCGGACAGGTTTGCCATTTCGCCGGTCAAGAAGTCGGGTGGATTGAGGATCTCACCCATGTGGGCCATGTTCGGGTCGAAATATGCCGTGGTGAAGAACGTTTCGCCGATCCGGCGCAGGGTCAGGTCGAAGGTGGTGAACACGTTGAGGTAATCGCCTCGGACGGCCTGCTTGATCCCGTAATTGGGGAACGGGAACGTCAGCAAGATCTGCAGGGAAGTGACGAAGTTCTTTCGGTTGTCGTTGAGGGCCTTGGCCACCGCGTAAAGGTCTTTCATGTCAGCGGCGAAATCGGCCTTGGTTTTCGCGAGCACGTTGGAAGTGACCGTCGCGAGTTTCTTGAGCGCCGCGAACGCCTCGACGATGTGGTCGCGATTCTTGTTCAGCACGCGTATCGCGTCGGGCAGGGTGTCCAGGGCCCGGCCCAGGTTGTCCTTGTCACGCGCCAGGCTCGCCGAGAATCGGTTCAGGCCGTCGACGGCATCGATGATGTCGTTGACCTGACGGTTGAGTCCGGCGGTCAGTTCCGCGAGTCGGGGCAGCAGGTCGACGAACTGGTTCTGCCTGCCGGCGACGGCCTGATAGGTCTCGTCGGTGATCTCTTCCAGGGCACCGACATTACCCTTGTTCACCACGACACCGAGGGCCGACAGCACCTCTTCGGTGGTGGGATAACGGCCGGTGTTGGACTCGGAGATCTTCGACCCGTCGGTCAGCCGGCCGATGGCCGGCTTGTCCTTCGGGCGCGCCAGGTCGATGTGCATCGAACCCAGCAGTGAGGTCTGGGCGACCGTCGCCGTGGAGTTGGTCGGCAACACGACGTTTTTGTCCAGCGCCAATTTCACCGCGGCATAGAACGATCCGTCGGAGCGCTGCATCGCCTGAATGCCGGCAACGCTGCCCACGGTCACGTCGTCGACCATGACGGGAGAGTTCTGCGGCAGCGTCGCCACGTCGGGCAGGTCGACCGTGATCGAGTAGGCGCCGCCGCCATGGCCGGCCGTACCGGGCATCGACAGGGAGTTCAGACCGCCGAATTGGCAGCCGGCCAGCAGCGCGCTACCGGCCGCTAACGCACCACCCCGCAACCACATCCGGCGCATCAGCCGCCCCCGTCCGCGGCCGGCGGTGTTTGGCTTGGCGGGGGCCCCGGCAGGGGTCCGAAGGCGCTCCCCGGCGCGGGTCCGGGCGCCGGAGCGGGTCCGGCATTTCCCAAGGCCGGTGCCGGCGCCTGGCCGCTCTGCGGTGCCGGCGGAACCAGCAACGCCTGCAGATCCGCCGGGTTCTGGTCGGCCGGCGGCGTCTTGGCGCCATTGGCCGGGATCCAGGTTAGCTCGGGGACCGGAGTCGCCGATTTCGCTTGGGTTTCGGGGGTGTCATAGATGATCTGGCCCTTGTAGGCGGTGATCGTGTTGAGCGGGTGGAACATGATGGGCGGGTAGTTCACGGTGAGGCGCCGCAGCACCGGCCCCAGCCGCTCACGGCACAGTTCCGCACGCCGGAAATAGTCGGGCGCCCTCGGCCCGGCGGCCGTCTCGAAGGACCCGCCGCAGATGAATTGCACGGGGTTGGCGAACTCCGGAATGGACAACAGACCGTTGAGCGTGCCCTGGGCCGGGTCGTAGATGTTGTAGAAGTTGGAGATACCCGGACCCGCGACGTGCAGTACCTGTTCGATGTTGTCGCTCTGGTCGCTGAGCGTCTTGGCGAAGTCGTTGAGGTTGTTGACCGTGTCGATGATGGTCGAGTTGTTCTCGTGCAGGAACCCGCGGATGTCGGAGAGGGCCTTGTTGAGCGTGCCTAGCGTGGTGTCCAGGTGGCGTGAGCTGTCGGCGAGCACCTGCGACACCGAGGCGACGTTTCCGGCGAACTGCACGATCTGTTCGTTACTGGCCGACAGCGCGTTGACGAGAACCTGAAGGTTCTTGACCGTGCCGAAGATGTCGCTGCGCGAATCCCCCAGCCGCCCAGCGGCTTGCGAGAGTTCGCGCAGTGCGTTGTGGAACGAATCACCGTTGCCGTTGAACGTGTCGGCGGCCTGGTTGATCGCCCGGCCCAGTGGCCCCTGCATCGATCCGGTCGTCGGACCGAGCTGCACCGCCAGTTGAGTCAGCGACTCCTTGACCTCGTCCCATTCCACCGGCACGCCGGTGCGACCGAGGCCGATGCTGCCGCCGTCGGGCAGCGCCGGGCCGCCGGTGTAGGCCGGGGTCAGCTGGATGAACCTGGCCGCCACCAGGTTTGGCGACATGATGATGGCCTTGGCGTCCTTCGGGATCTTCACGTCCTTGGACACCGACATGGTGATCTTGACATCGGAGGGTCGCGGCTCGATCGTGCGAATAGTGCCGACCGGGACACCGAGAACACGAACCTGATCACCGGGGTAGAGACCGACCGCCGACGTGAAATAGCCGACGATACTTCGCGTACTGCCGGTCGACGACAATACGTACACGCCACCCACCAACGCCGCGATGAGAGCGATGGCGGTCGTGTAACGCAGCCCCCGGCTGCCGGAGAAGCGCTTGGTCATGGCGACTTCGGCCTGATCACCCAGCGTTCCTGGATTAACCCCCGCAGGTAGTCGGCGAGGCTGGCCGGCATCTTGCCGGGCTGGTAGAAGAAGTCGAACATCGTCGCGACCAGCGGCGCGGGTATGACGCCGTAGACGTTGACGTTGAAGCCGGGCCCAGAGCCGACCACCTCGCCCAACTCGGTGGCGTAAGTCGGCAGCCGCTTGAGGGCCTCGGTGATGTAGTCGCGGCGCTCGTTGAGGTCGCTCAGCACGTCGTTGAGCTTGCTCAGAGCCGGGCCGAATTCACGGCGGTTGTCGGCGACGAAGCCGGAAATCTGTTGCGATAGCCCCTGGATTCCCCCGATGAGTTGTCCGATCGCGGCGCGCCGCTCGTCGAGCGCGGCGAACAACTCGTTGCCGTCGTCGACCAGCTTGTTGACTTGGTCGGCACGCTGGGACAGGACGCCGGTCACGGACTTCGCATGCGCCAGCAGGCTTTGCAGCGCCTCGTCCCGGCGATTCAGGGTGCGCGACAGCGTCGTCACACCGTCGAGCGCGCCGCGCAGCTGGGGAGTCGCGTCGTGCAACGTGTCGGTCAGGACGTTCAGCGCCTGCTCGAATTGGGGCTTGTTCAAGTTGCTGGCATTCGAGCCCAGGTCCTCCAGCGCGCCGGCGAGCGTGTACGGCGTGGTCGTGCGGCTGAGCGGGATCGTGGTCGACCTGCCACTGCCGGCCGGCGTCACCGCGACCGAACGCTCACCGAGGATGGTGTCGGTGCGGATCGCGGCCAGCGACTGGTCGCCCACGGTGACGTGCCGATCCACGCTGAAGCTGATCTTGGCGGTGTCACCGGCCAGGCCCACGGCGGTCACCTTGCCGACCTTGAGGCCCGACACGTACACCGCATTGCCTGGATTGATGCCGCCGGCGTCGGAGAAGTAGGCGTCGTAGACCTTCCCCTGCGGGAAGAACGGTAACGCCGCGTAGCCGAATGCGATGAGCACGACGCAGACCACCAGCACCACACCGAAGATGCCGGTGCGCAGCGGATCGCGCTCGCGCTTTGCGTTACTTGACAAAAGCGCACCTCCCCTTGCTGGGATCCACCTGACCACCGAGCGGCAGCAGGATGTCGCTGCCGGCCGGGCCGTTGATCTTGATCGTCACCGAACAGAAGTAGATGTTGAAGAACGACCCGTAGGCGCCCAGCGCCGCCAGCCGCAGATAGTCCTCACCCAGCTGCTCGACGTCGTTGTTGACCTCGGCCTTCCGATTGTCGATTTCGGTGGCCAGCGGCCGGGTGTTTTCCAGGATGCCCTGCAGCGGCCGCCGCGAATTCTTCAGCAGCTCGGTCAGATCCGTCGTCGTGGAGGCCAGCGGCGGAATGGCGCCGGCGATGTCGTCTTTGTTCTTCGCCAAGCCGCTGATCAGTTGCTGCAGCTGGTCCACGCTGGCCGAGAATTGGGCGCTGCGCGCATCGACCGTCTTGAGCACCGTGTTCAGGTTGTTGATGACGTCACCGATGAGTTGGTCGCGCTGGCCCAGCGCCGACGAGAACGCGCTGGTGTCGGCCAGCACGTTGGACAGCGCGCCGCCCTGACCCTGCAGCAACTCGATGACGGCGCTGCTGATCGTGTTCACCTTGTCCGCGTCCAGCCCCTTGAGCACCGGCCGCAGGCCACCCAGTAGCGCGTCGAGATCCAGCGCCGGCTGAGTGTGCTGGGCGTTGATCGTCGCGCCCGGCGGCAGCTTGCGCAGCTCCCCCGGACCGGAGGTGATCTCCAGGTACCGGTCACCGACCAGGTTTTCGTAGCGGATCACCGCGCGGGTGGAGGAATAGAGGGTGTAGCGCTTGTCGAGCCCGAACGACACGTCGATGGTGTTGTCCGGGTTGAGCTTCACACCGGACACGGCTCCGACCGGCACCCCGGCGATGCGAACCTTCTGGCCCGCCTTCAAGCGCGACACATCGGTGAACGTTGCGTGGTAGGTGCTTTCGGGGCCGAATCGGAAGTCCCCGAAGACCACCACCAGACCCGCGGACACGATCAGCATGGCCACCGCGAAGACGCTGACCTTGATCATCATCGAGCGGTGCGTCGGCATTGCCCCGGCCGCCATCAGAAGTCGTCCCGTTCGGCGAACGCGCCATGGAACAGGAACTGCAGTGTCGAGGGCGCGTCGAACTGCAACTCGGTGAACGGCTCGTACGGAACGTTGGCGTTGTCGGTCACCAGGAACGGCGCCCGGTACCACGATCCACCGTGTTGCTTGTTCGGAATGTCGGGCAACCCGCGGCAGTTCGGGCCCCCGGAGCCATTGACCAGGGGCAACGATTCGGGATAGGTGTACGCCGGCGCACCCAGCACGAAGCTCGAAGACGTGAACAGACCCGCTTTGCGCACGCCGAGGATCGGTCCGAATTCCTTGAGGCCCCGGTCGATGCCGGCGAACAGGCAGCCGAATTCCGGCGAATAGTCGGCGGCCACCTTCAGCGGGGCCCGCAGCCGGTTGATGGCGTCGATGAAGTTCTGTTCAGCCGGCTCCAACGTGTCGTAGGCGTTGTTGGCCAGCCCGATCGTGGCCAGCAACGTGTCGTTGAGGTTGTTCTGCTGGTCGACGACGGTCTTGTTGATCGTCGGCAGGTTGTCGAAGACGGTGTTCAGGTTCGGGGCGGCGTCGGCGTAGATGTTGGTGACGACCGCCGCTTTACGAAAGTCCTCCTGCAGCGCGGGCAGTTTCGGGTTCGTTTGCTGGGTCAGCGTGTTCAGGCCGGACAAGATGCCGCCGAAGTCGTCGCCGTGACCGCGCAGACCCTCGGACAGCGCGCTCAACGTGCCGTTGAGCTCGACCGGGTCGATCTTGTGCAGCAGGTCGATCAGCGACTGGAACAGGGTGTTGACCTCCAGCTGCACCGCCGACGCGGCGACGTGCGCGTCCGGGCGCAGCGGGGTCGGCGAAGGGTTCTGCGGCGGAAGGAATTCCACGGCCTTGGCACCGAAGATGGTGTTGCCCGCGATGTGCACCGTCGCGTTGGAGGGGATGAAGTGCATGTCGTCACTGTTGATGCCGAGCGTCAGCCGCGCCTGGTCACCGGAGTAGTCGATGCTCTCGACCTTGCCGATCTGAATGCCGCGGTATTTGACCTTGGCGCCCTTCTCCATCACCAGACCGGCACGCGGGGCCGAGACCGTGACGTTGTCGATCGAGGCGAAAGCCGCTGTGTAGGAAAGGTAAGTCACAGCGGCGAACGCCACCAGCAGGCCGGCCAGCACCGCGGCTGCCAGCCGGACGTGTGAGCGTCGCGTATCTGTTTCTGCCATGTCCCTTTAAGCGGTCCTCTTACCCGGAGAGGTTGAAGTTACCGGACGCGCCGTAGACAGCGAGTGAGATGAACAATGTGATGACGACGACGACGATCAGCGAGGTCCGCACGGCCTGACCGACCGCGATCCCGACGCCGACCGGCCCGCCGCTGGCGTTGTAGCCGTAATAGGTATGGACGAGCATCACCGCGATGGACATGACGATCGCCTGCAGGAACGACCACAGCAGGTCCGAGGGGATGAGGAAGGTGTTGAAGTAGTGGTCGTAGAGGCCCTTCGACTGCCCGTTGATGTACACCGTGGTGAAGCGGGCGGCGAAGAACGCGGCCAGCACCGACAGGGAATACAACGGGATGATCGCGATGAGCCCGGCGATCAGCCGGGTCGACACCAGGTAGGACACCGAGTGCACCGCCATGCACTCGACCGCGTCGATCTCCTCGGACACCCGCATGGCGCCCAATTGCGCGGTGGCGCCGGCACCGATGGTGGCGGCCAGCGCGATACCCGCAATCACCGGCGCGACCACCCGGACGTTGAGGAACGCCGACAGGAAGCCGGTCAGCGCCTCGATGCCGATGTTGCCCAGCGACGAATACCCCTGCACGGCGATGACCCCGCCGGAGGCCAGCGTCAGGAAGGCGGCGACACCGACGGTGCCGCCGATCATGACCAGCGCTCCCGCGCCCATCGTCATCTCGGCGATCAGCCGGACCGTCTCCTTGCGGTAGCGGGTGAGCGCGTTGGGGACGTACCGGACGGTTTGCCCGTAGAACAGCGCCTGCTCGCCGAAGTCATCGACCGGCTCCTGCAACCGGGAAGCGAGGTTGCGCAGCCGGTAGGTGACGTCGTAGCTCATCGAGTACTCACTTCGCCGAGATTCGCACGCCGATGGCAGTCATCACCACGTTGATGACGAACAGACAGATGAACGCGTAGACCACGGTTTCGTTCACCGCGTTGCCGACGCCCTTGGGTCCGCCCTTGACGGTCAGCCCGCGATAGCAACCGACCAGCCCGGCCATGACGCCGAACAGCAGCGCCTTGACCTCGGCGAGCACCAGCTCGCGCAGCCCGGTCAGGACGGTCAGCCCGTTGATGAACGCACCCGGATTCACGCCCTGCAAGAAGACGGAGAACACGTAGCCGCCGGACAAGCCGATGGCGCACACCAAACCGTTGAGCAAGAGCGCGACCACGGTGGAAGCCAACACGCGGGGAACCACCAGCCGGTGGATCGGGTCGATGCCGAGCACCCGCATCGCGTCGATCTCCTCGCGGATGGTCCGCGCGCCGAGGTCGGCGCAGATCGCCGTGGCTCCGGCACCGGCCACGACGAGCACGGTCACCACCGGACCCAACTGCGTGATGGTGCCGAAAGCCGTTCCGGCGCCGGACAAGTCGGCGGCCCCGATTTCGCGCAGCAGGATATTGAGGGTGAATGCCACCAGCACGGTGAATGGGATCGACACCAGCAGGGTCGGGACCAGCGACACCCGCGCGATCATCCACGTCTGTTCCAGGAACTCGCTCAACTGGAACGGCCGGCGAAAACTCTGACGACCCGTGTCGATCATCATTTCGAAGAACCCGCCGACGGCGCGGGCGGGAACAGCAAGTTGTTGCATCAACTCGATTACCCCCCTCGGCTGCTCGCGGCGAAGTCTATGTCAGGCCTTTGCGTCGTTTGCGGTCGTAGCTGGCTCGATGTGAGCCGGATCATATTAACCCAGAAGAAGTTAACGGTGTCAATGAACAGTATTTCTTTATCTGAACCGTTAATTTGCCAGGTCAGACGCACTTGTCATGTGTCAAACTGAAACAGGTTATACCTGTCGATTCCCCCCCACGAAGTAACCTCACACGGTTATTGCTCCATCAGTCCGACCGCGGAAAAGTTCCGCTCCGGATCCCGCCCAGCAAAGTACTCACGCAGCGTCGCGCTCAGTTGCGCGGGATCCCAGGCCGGCCCGTCGGCGCTGAATTGGTGCTCGGCGGTCGGCGCCGAAACCAGTGTCACCCGCGGCCCGTAAACAATAAACACCTGCCCGTTGACTTCTGCAGCCGCCGGCGATGACAGGAACTTGACCAGGCTGACAACGTGCTCGGGTGACAGCGGGTCGACGCCGCCCGGCTCGACCTCCGGTGCGGCACCGAAGACGTCGGCCGTCATCGCGGTCCGGGCGCGCGGACAAATCGCGTTGGCGCACACCCCGTAGCGGCCGAGCGCCCGGGCGGCGGTCAGGGTGAGCGAGATGATCCCGGCCTTGGCGGCGCCGTAGTTGGCCTGCCCCACGGGACCGACCAGCCCCGCCTCGGACGCGGTGTTGACCAGGCGCCCGAAGACGGTTCCCCCCGCTTCCTTAGCCTTCGAGCGCCAGTAGGTGGCCGCGTTGCGGGTCAGCAGGAAGTGGCCGCGCAGGTGCACCGCGATGACCAGATCCCATTCCTCGTCGGACATGTTGAACAGCATCCGGTCGCGGGTGATCCCCGCGTTGTTGACCACGATGTCCAGCCCACCCAGGCCGTCGGCCTGCGCGACCAACTCGTCGGCGGTGGCGCGTTCGCTGATGTCGCCGGCGACCGCGACGGCCTTCGAGCCGGCCGAGTTGATCTCGTCGATGACGTCGGAGGCATCCAGCGCGGTGGCGATGTCGTTGACGACGACGGTCGCCCCGGCCCGGGCCAGGCCGAGAGCCTCGGCACGTCCCAGCCCCGCGGCGGCACCGGTCACCACCGCGACCTTTCCGGAGAGATCGGTCGCGTTCGTGCTGCTAGTCAATTTATGAATACCTCTAGTTTCTGGTGGCGCATTCGGGCTCGGGTCACTCGCCCCGCTGCAGCGCGGCTCGCGGGCATTCGGCGATCGCCCGCTCGGCCAACTCCTCCTGATCGGGGGGAATCGGGTCCAGCTTCACGACGGCGTAATCCTCGTCGTCCAAGTCGAAGATATCCGGCGCGATTCCCATGCACACGGCGTTACCTTCACACCGGTCACGGTCGACGATCACCCGCACAGCACCCTCCTTGCACCTGGCTTCAACCTGAGGACACGCCCCCTCAGTATGTAGGTCCACCATAGGGCCCCGATACCGCGGGGGAAACGGTCGCTGGAATCTCAGACTAGAACGTGTTACAACCGGGATGACGAATGGGTTGTTGTCGGCCGACTAACGTCGGCCAATCGAGGCGAATCACGTTAACAAAGGACGGCTGGGATGCGCATCAGTTACACCCCTGAACAGGAGGAGCTGCGTCGCGAGCTGCGGTCGTACTTCACCAAGCTCATGACGCCGGAGCGTCGCGAGGCGCTGACCTCCTCGGGCGGCGGCGAGGTCGGGACCGGCACCGCGTACCGCGACACCGTCGCGCAGATGGGCAAGGATGGCTGGCTGACGCTGAACTGGCCCAAGGAGTACGGGGGCCAGGACCGCTCCCCGATGGATTCGCTGATCTTCACCGATGAGGCCGCGATCGCCGGCGTGCCGGTGCCGTTCCTGACCATCAACAGCGTGGCGCCGACGATCATGGCGTTCGGCACCGAGGAACAGAAGAAGTTCTTTTTGCCCAAGATCGCCGCCGGCGAACTGCACTTCTCGATCGGCTACTCGGAGCCGGGCGCCGGCACGGACCTCGCCAACCTGCGCACCACCGCCGTCCGCGACGGCGACGACTACGTGATCAACGGCCAGAAGATGTGGACCAGCCTGATCGCGTACGCCGACTGGGTCTGGCTCGCGGTGCGCACCAACCCCGAGGCCAAGAAGCACCGCGGCATCTCGATGCTGACCGTGCCGACGACCGCCGAAGGCTTCTCGTGGACACCGGTGCACACCATGGCCGGTGTGGACACCAGCGCCACCTATTACTCCGACGTGCGGGTCCCGGTGACCAACCTCATCGGTGAGGAGAACGGCGGCTGGAAGCTGGTCACCAACCAACTCAACCACGAGCGCGTCGCCCTGGTGTCGGCGCAACCGATCTTCCTCGCGCTGCAGGAGGTTCGCGAGTGGGCGCAGAACACCAAGGATTCCAGCGGCGCCCGGCTGATCGACTCGGAGTGGGTGCAGATCAACCTGGCCCGGGTGCACGCCAAGGCCGAAGTGCTGAAGCTGATCAACTGGGAGTTGGCGTCGTCGGACGGCGAATCGCTCAACCCGGCGGACGCGTCGGCGGCCAAGGTGTACGGCACCGAGTTGGCCACCGAGGCTTACCGGCTGCTGATGGAGGTGCTGGGGACCGCGGCCACGATGCGCCAGAATTCGCCGGGGGCGCTGCTGCGCGGCCGGGTCGAGCGGATGCACCGCGCGTGCCTGATCCTGACCTTCGGCGGCGGCACCAACGAAGTGCAGCGCGACATCATCGGGATGGTCGCGCTGGGACTGCCCCGAAACCGCTGAGCCCCCCTCCCCTAAAGGACGAACACCGATGGACTTTTCGACAACCGAAGCGGCCACCGATCTCGGCGGACTGGTCGACACGATCGTGAACTCGGTATGCACGCCGGAGCACCAACGTGACCTCGACAAGCTCGACCAACGGTTCGACCGCGCGCTGTGGGGCAAACTCGTCGACGCCGGGATCCTGACCAGCGCCTCGGCCACCTCGGTGGGCGGCGACGGCTTCGGGGTGCTCGAGCAGGTCGCCATCCTTGTGGCGCTGGGTCACCAGTTGGCGGCCGTGCCGTACCTGGAATCGGTGATGCTGGGCGCTGGGGCGTTGGCGCGGTTCGGCACCGAAGAGCTGCAACGGGATTGGGGTTCCCCGGCGGTCAGCGGCGAGAAGATCCTCACCGTCGCTCTCCTGGGCGAGATGGGTGAGGGGCCGGTGCGGGCCACCCGCGCCGGTGACGGCTACCGGCTCACCGGCACCCGCACCCAGGTCGGCTTCGGACCGGTGGCCGACGCGTTCCTCGTTCCGGCCGAGACCGATTCCGGGACCGCGGTTTTCCTGGTCGCCGCCGGTGATCCCGGGGTTTCGGTGAGCCCGCTGGAGACCACCGGCCTGGGCAGCGTCGGACACCTGACGCTGGACGGCGCGGAGGTGGACGGCGCCCGGATGGTCGGCGGCGCCGAGGTGGTCGTCTGGCTCGACACCCTTGCCGCATTGGGCCGCAGCGCTTTTCAGCTGGGAGTGCTGGACCGCGGATTGCAGCTCACCGCCGAATACGCCCGCGAGCGTGAGCAGTTTGACCGCCCGATCGGCAGCTTCCAGGCGGTGTCACAGCGGCTGGCCGACGGCTACATCGACGTCAAGGGCCTGCGCCTCACGCTCACCCAGGCGGCCTGGAAGGTCTCCGAGGATGTCCCCGCAGACATCGACGTGGCCAGCGCCGCGTTCTGGGCCGCCGATGCCGGACACCGGGTGGCGCACACCATCGTGCACGTGCACGGCGGCGTCGGCGTCGACACCGATCACCCCGTGCACCGCTATTTCCTGGCCGCCAAAGAGGCCGAGTTCGCGTTGGGCGGCGCCACCGGTCAGCTGCGCCGCATCGGCCGCGAGTTGGCCGAAACCCCCGCCTAGGCGCGGCGTTGAACCTGCCTGCGGATCCGACGGTCACCAAACTGCTGGTACCGCTAGCCGAGATCGACGATCGGGGCGTCTACTTCGAGGACTCGTACACCGGCTGGCGCGATCACCTGCGCCACGGTGCCGCGATCGCCGCGGCACTGCGTGATCGCCTGGACCCGGCGAAGCCGTCGCACGTCGGGGTGTTGCTGGAGAACACCCCGTTCTTCTCGGCGATGCTGGCGGCGGCCGGCATGTCCGGGATCGTGCCGGTGGGACTCAACCCGGTGCGCCGTGGCGACGCGCTGGCCCGCGACATCGCCCACGCCGATTGCCAAGTGGTGCTGGCCGACTCCAATTCGGCTGCCGCGCTCGGCGACATCGCCCACGTGAACGTCGATTCCGCCGAGTGGGCGGATGAGGTGGCCGCGCATCGGGATGCCGAGCCGCGTTTTCAATCCGCCACGGCCACAGATCTTTTCATGCTCATCTTCACCTCGGGGACCAGCGGTGAGCCGAAGGCGGTGAAGTGCAGTCACGGCAAGGTCGCCATCGCGGGGGTGACGATGACGCAGCGTTTCGACCTCGGGCCCGACGACGTCTGCTATGTGTCGATGCCGCTGTTCCATTCCAACGCGGTGCTGGTCGGCTGGGCGGTGGCTGCGGCCTGCCAGGGCTCACTGGCATTGCGGCGCAAGTTCTCCGCCTCCAACTTCCTGCCGGATGTCCGCCGATTCGGCGCCACCTACGCCAACTACGTCGGCAAGCCCCTGTCCTATGTGCTGGCCACACCCGAGCGGCCCGACGATGCGGACAACCCGCTGCGGGCGGTGTACGGCAACGAGGGCGTGCCCCGCGATGTCGAACGCTTCGCCCGCCGGTTCGGCTGCGTGGTGCAGGACGGGTTCGGTTCCACCGAGGGCGGGGTGGCGATCGCCCGCACCCCCGACACCCCGGACGGCGCGCTGGGCCCGTTGCCCGAGGGCGTCGAGATCGTCGACCCCGACACGGGCGAACCCTGCGCACCGGGCGTGGTGGGCGAGCTGGTGAACACTGCCGGTCCGGGCCGTTTCGAGGGTTACTACAACGACGAGGCCGCCGAGGCCGAGCGGATGGCGGGCGGCGTGTACCACACCGGCGACCTCGCCTACCGAGACGACGCCGGCTACGCGTATTTCGCAGGACGGCTGGGCGATTGGATGCGCGTCGACGGCGAAAACCTGGGCGCCGCACCGATCGAGCGGGTGCTCTTGCGCTACCCCGACGTGACGGAGGTGGCCGTGTACGCGGTGCCGGACCCGGTGGTCGGCGACCAGGTGATGGCCGCCGTGGTCATGGCGCCCGGGGCGGAGTTCGATGCCGAGAAGTTCCGCGCCTTCCTCGGCGAGCAGCGCGACCTCGGGCCCAAGCAGCGGCCGTCATACGTGCGGGTCAGCGCGCAACTTCCGCGTACGGTGACGTTCAAGGTGCTCAAGCGTCAGTTGGCGGCGCAGGGCGCGGACTGCGACGATCCCGTGGTGCGGATCCAGCCGCAAACGGGAAGGGGAGCGTCAACGCGTGCCTAGAATACGAAAGCTGATCGCGGGGTGGACCCTGCTTGCCTCCCTCGGTGCCGCGGCGCTCGGCTCGGGCGCCGGCGGCGCCGCGGGGGAGCCGGCGCCACCGCCGCCACCCCTGCCTCCGCCACCCCCACTGGTGTACGCGCCGCAGACGCCGGAACGTGACACCTGGGAGCCTCCCCCGCCGGAGGCACCGCCGCTGCCGCCACTGCCGCCGCCCGGCTAAGCGACGCGCCGTCACCCTCGTCGCACCGCGCGTTAAGACCGTCGACGATAATGCGACACGGCACAGACACGTCGGGACCGAAGGAGACGCGATGGTGGGTCCGGTCAGCGCATGACTTCCCGGCCCCTGGAGACCGCGCTCGAAGCGAGCTTCGACCAGCTGTCCGCCGCGGTGCCGGCGGACGTCGGCGTCGCGATCGCCCGACCGGATCGCACCTACTCACTCGGCCGATGGTGGTCCGGCGTCGCATGGTCGACCATCAAGGTGCCGTTGGCGATCGCGGCGCTGCGCAGTGATTGGCTGCGCGCCAAGGACCTCGCCGTCAAAGCCATCACGGAATCCGACAACCGCGCTTCCGAGCAACTGTGGTCACACCTGGGCGATCCGGCGGAAGCGGCACGGCGGGTGCAGGGGGTGATCGCCGAGGGCGGCGACACCGCCACCGTGGTCGAATCGCGCCGGCTTCGGCGCGGGTATACCGCGTTCGGCCAGACGCAGTGGACTCTGCAGCGGCAGGCCCGGTTCGCCGCCGAGCTGCCCGCTATCCCCGGTTCCGCCGACGTCGTCGACCTGATGCAGCAGCTCACCAGCGGCCATCGCTGGGGGCTGGCCGCCAAAGGGTTTGCGGCCAAGGGCGGTTGGGGCCCCGGGACGCACGGCGACTACCTGGTGCGTCAATTCGGGATCGTGCCCACGCCGTCGGGACACTGGGGCGTGGCCCTGGCGGCCAAGGTGCACGACGGCGTGTTGGAGACGGGCGTCGACGTCCTCAACGCGATGTCGGAATGGGTCCTCAGCCGGCTTCCCGGCCTAGCCCGTTATTGACGGCACCACGGCGTCGATCAGGTGCGGCCCGGGTTGGCTCAAGGCGTGACGCAGCGCGTCGCCGAGTTCCCCGGCGGTGCTGACCCGGCGCGCCGGCACTCCCATGCCCTCGCTGATCTTGACGAAATCCATGGCGGGACGGGACAAGTCGAGTAGGTCCAGGGCTTTGGGCCCGGGAGCCGATCCGGCGCCCACGCGCGCCAACTCGATCCGCAGGATGTCGTAGGCGCTGTTGTCGTAAAGCACGGTGGTCACGTTGAGGTTCTCCCGCGCCTGAGTCCACAATCCCGAGATCGTGTACATCGCCGACCCGTCGGATTCCAGGCAGAGCACCGGGCGGTCGGGGGCGGCCACCGCGGCACCCACCGCGGCCGGGATGCCGTACCCGATCGCCCCGCCGGTCAGGGTCAGCCAGTCGTGGGCCGGCGCCCCCGCCGTGGCCTGGGCGAGCAGCACACCGGAGGTGTTCGACTCGTCGACCACGATCGCCCTTTCCGGCAGCAGCGCCCCGATCACGTCGGCCGCCGACGCGGACGTCAGCGCGCCCGTCGGCAGCTGCGGCCGCGCGGCGTCCGCCACCGGCGCAACGGTTCCGGGCGCCACCTCGTCGGCCAGCGCGGCCAGCGCCTCGGCGGCACCGCTGTGCCCGGCGAGCAGATGCACCTCGCAGCCGGCCGGGACCAGGTCGCTGGGCATGCCCGGGTAGGCGAAGAAGGACACCGGCGACTTGGCCCCCGCCAGCACCAG
This sequence comes from Mycobacterium sp. E3247, assembly GCF_001667785.1. Lineage (NCBI taxonomy): Bacteria > Bacillati > Actinomycetota > Actinomycetes > Mycobacteriales > Mycobacteriaceae > Mycobacterium > Mycobacterium sp. E3247. The sequence continues at coordinate 35,860 of NZ_LZJG01000317.1, forward strand.
ATGCTTGGCACCGTCCAGCTGGGCGGTGGCGGCCTCGGCGAAATACGCCAGCCGCTCGACGGCGGGCACACCCGCGCCGCGCTCCAGCCGCGTCGGGAACGTTTCGCAGAGCAGCCGGGCTCCGGTCGCCTGAGCGATCCGAACCGCGGCGGCAAGTCCGGGACCGCGGGTGGCGTCGCCGCCGATCATGAGCACCGTCGGGTCCCCCGACCGCAGCACCTCGGCCACTTCGAACGCCAACCGCGGTTCGGCCCCCGGTGGTTCCGCGGCCACGGCACCCGCGGATTGCGCACCGTCCGACCAGGACACGTCGGCGGGCAGGATCAGCGTCGAAATTCGCGGGCCGGAACGGCTGGCGGCGATCGCCTCGGCGGCATCCGACGCGACGTCCGCGGTGTGTTCCGTGCGGCGCACCCACCCCGATACCGTGCCGGCCAGCGCGTCGATGTCCGATTCCAGTGGGGCGTCGTACTTCTTGTGATACGTGGCGTGGTCGCCGACCACCACCACCATCGGCACCTGGGCGCGCCGGGCGTTGTGCAGGTTCGCCAGGCCGTTGCCCAGACCGGGTCCCAGGTGCAGCAGCACCGCGGCCGGCCGCCCGGCGATGCGGGCGTACCCGTCGGCCGCGCCGGTCGCCACACCCTCGAACAGCGCCAGCACGCCGCGCATCCGCGGGACGGTGTCCAGGGCGGCCACGAAGTGCATCTCCGAGGTGCCCGGGTTGGCGAAGCACACGTCGACGCCACCGTCGACCAGGGTGTTGATCAGGGCCTGGGCACCGTTCACGTGATTGCCTCCAGTTTGAAAACGCCCTCGGCGTTGCGGTGCAAGAAGTCTCGGCGACCCTCGTCGGTCAGGCCGAGGTCCGCCAACCCAGCCAGGGCGTGCGCGTGGGTCACCATCGGATAGTTGGTGCCGAACAACACTTTCCGTTGTCCGGTGCCGGTTTTCATGAACCGGACCAGCTCGTCGGGAAGTCGCTTGATCGTGTAGGCCGACGTGTCGATGTAGACGTTGGGGTGCTTGCGGGCGACGGCGACCATCTCCTCGGTCCACGGATAACCGACGTGGCCACACACGATCACCAACTCGGGAAAGTCGAGGGCGACCTGGTCGATGTAGGGAATCGGGCGGCCGGTCTCCGACGGGCGCAGCGGCCCGGTGTGTCCCACCTGCGTGCAGAACGGCACGCCCAGCTCCACGCATTCGGCGAACAGCGGATAGTAGCGGCGATCGGTCGGCGGCGCGTTCCACAACCACGGCACGACCCGCAGGCCCAGGAATCCCTCTCGAACGCGGCGCCGCAGTTCGCGAACCGCTTCCATCGGACGATCAAGGTCGACCGTGGCCAGCCCGCCAAACCGCTTCGGATGCAGGCTGATCCACTCGGCAACCTCGTCGTTGGAGATCAGGTCCTGGCCACCGGGACCGCGCCACGCGCTGAGCAGGCCGAAGCGTACGTCGGCCGCGTCCATCGTCGCGATGCTCGCCTCGATCGGGACGTCGGCGTCCGGTATGGAGTCACCTGTCCAGCGCCGCAGCGATGCCAGCATGTCGCTGCGCAGGAACCGCGCAGTCGGGTGCTGCATCCACACGTCGACCGTCATCGCGATCAAGAGTAGACGCGATGTCAGAGGGCCAGTGCGGCGCGGGCGCAGGCGTGCGTCCGCTGGGCGTACCCGCCGCCGAACAGCACGACGTGCGCCAGCAGGGGGAAGAGCTGGTGCAACCCGACGCGGTTGCGCCACCCCTTCTTCAGCGGTCGCACCCGCTGGTAACCCTCCAGGACCGCCTCGTAGAGCGGGCAGCCGAACAGCGCGAGCATCGCCAGGTCGCTCTCGCGGTGACCGGCGTGCGCGGCCGGGTCGATCAGCACCACACCGTCGGGCGTCCACATCACGTTGCCGCCCCACAGATCGCCGTGCAACCGGGCGGGCCGGTCGTCGTCGAAGTCGCCCGCGCGGCAACGCGCTACGACGGAATCGATCGCGCCGCGGGTGGAGGCGTCGAGCCGCGCCGCGGCCAGCTCGGCCATGGGGATCAGCCGCTCCTCGGCGTAGAAGTCGCCCCAGCGGCGGTGCCGCCGCAACAACATCGGCAGCGGCTGGGACAGCGGCCCGAAGAACCCGGGTCCGTCCCACCCGTCGGGCCCGGCACCGAAGTCGGGGGCACCGGCGTCGTGCGTCACCGCGAGCCGGCCGCCGAACGCGAGCGCCGCCTCGGGCGTTGGTGTCACCGAATCAAGCCGCCGCAGGGTCAGGCTCGTCGCGTCGACGGCGATAACGTGCGCGCAGGGCACGCCCCCGTCGACGCCGGCCAGCCACCGCAATCCGGCGGCCTCCCACGCGAAGTAATTGCTCGGCGCGGCCGGGTGTTGCTTGACGAAGTCGCTCAAGCGGTCGCGTGGGCGGCGTGTACGTCGTCGGCCGGACGGGCCTCCGTCTGCTCCTTGGCCCAGCGGTAGTCGGGCTTACCGGCCGGCGAGCGCTTCACCTCGTCGACCAGCCAAAGGCTGCGCGGCACTTTGTATCCCGCGATCTCGGAACGCACGAAGCGGTCGAGTTCCGCGAGCGTCGGGCGCGCCAACGGCCGCGACGCGACGACGGCGGCGACGTGTTGCCCGTAGCGGGGGTCGGGCACGCCGACCACCAGGGCGTCGAAGACGTCGGGGTGGCCCTTGAGCGCCGCCTCGACCTCCTCGGGGTAGATCTTCTCACCGCCGCTGTTGATCGACACCGAGCCGCGGCCCAGCATCGTCACGGTGCCGTCCTCCTCGACGAGCGCCCAGTCGCCGGGAATCGCGTAGCGCACCCCGTTGATGGTCTTGAACGTCTCGGCGGTCTTCTTCTCGTCCTTGTAATAGCCGACCGGGATGTTGCCCTTCTTGGCGATGAAGCCGCGCACGCCGGAGCCGGGCGTGACCTCGTTGCCCTCTTCGTCGAGCACGACGGTGCGGTGGTCGATGGTCACGCGCGGGCCGCCGGCGTGCGGCGCGTCCTTCGCAACGATGCTGGTGCCGCCGAATCCGGTCTCCGAGGAGCCGATGGAGTCGGTGATGACCCGGTTGGGCAGCAGCTCGAGGAGCTTCTCCTTGATGCTCGGCGAGAACAGCGCGGCCGTGCTGGCGAGAAGGAACAGCGACGACAGGTCGTAGTCGTGGTCGGTGTCGAGCGCGTCGAGCAGCGGTCGCGCCATCGCGTCGCCGGTGAAGAACAGCAGGTTCACCTTGTGCTCGTGGATGGTGCGCCATACCTCTTCGGCGTTGAACTCCGGTGCGAGCACGGTGGTTTGGCCCGAGAAGATCGACATCCAGGTGGCCGACTGGGTGGCGCCGTGGATCATCGGCGGGATCGGGTACCGGACCATGGGCGGGTTGGCGGCTGCGGCCTTGGCCAGGTCGTACTCGTCCTCGACGAATTGCCCTGTGGCGAAGTCGGTTCCGCCGAAGAGCACCCGGTAGATGTCCTCGTGGCGCCACATCACGCCCTTGGGGAAGCCGGTGGTGCCGCCCGTGTAGAGCAGGTAGATGTCGTCCTCGCTGCGGTCACCGAAGTCGCGCTCGGGCGAGCCCTGGGCGATCGCCTCGTAGAACTCCACACCGCCGTAGCGCTGGTAGTCGTTGTCGGAGCCGTCCTCGATGACCAGGATGGTTTTGACGTTGGGGGTGTCCGGCAGCACGTTGGCCACCCGGTCGGAGTACTGGCGCTCATGGACCAGGGCGACCATGTCGGAGTTGTCGAACAGGTAGCGGAGCTCGCCCTCGACGTAGCGGTAGTTGACGTTCACCAGAATGGCGCCCGCCTTGACGATGCCGAGCATTGCGATGACGATCTCGATGCGATTGCGGCAGTACAGCCCGACCTTGTCGTCCTTTTTCACCCCCTGGTCGATCAGGTAGTGGGCCAGGCGGTTGGCCTTCTCCTCCAGCTGGGCGTAGGTCAGCTTCTCGTCGCCGCAGATCAGGGCGACACGGTCCGGCACAGCGTCGATGGCGTGCTCTGCGAGATCGGCAATATTCAGGGCCACGGCCACCAAATTAGAACGTGTTACATTTCTTGACAAGCTCATGCCCCTCGTCGACGGAAAGGCGGTAGCCGTGGCACCGGCCCCAGCAAACGAGCAGTCCGGCCCCTCCGAAGCAGACGCGCTGGTGGAACAGCGGGGTCACACCCTCATCGTCACGTTGAACCGGCCGCACGCCCGCAATGCCCTGAGCACCGAAATGATGGAAATCATGGTGCAGGCCTGGGACCGCGTCGACAACGATCCGGACATCCGCTGCTGCATCCTGACCGGGGCCGGAGGGTACTTCTGCGCCGGTATGGACCTCAAAGCGGCAACCAAGAAGCCGCCGGGTGAGTCGTTCAAGGACGGCAGCTACGACCCGTCGCGAATCGACGCTTTACTCAAGGGCCGCCGGCTGACCAAGCCGCTCATCGCGGCCGTCGAGGGGCCCGCGATCGCGGGCGGCACCGAGATCCTGCAGGGCACCGACATCCGCGTCGCAGGCGAAAGCGCCAAGTTCGGCATCTCGGAGGCCAAGTGGAGCCTGTACCCGATGGGCGGGTCGGCCGTGCGGCTGGTGCGGCAGATCCCCTACACGGTCGCCTGCGATCTGCTGCTGACCGGCCGGCACATCACCGCCGCCGAGGCCAAGGAGATGGGGCTGATCGGGCATGTGGTGCCCGACGGGCAGGCGCTGTCCAAGGCGCTCGAGATCGCAGAGGTGATCGCCAATAACGGGCCTCTAGCCGTGCAGGCCATCCTGCGGGCGATCCGCGAGACCGAGGGCATGCACGAGAACGAGGCGTTCAAGATCGACACCCAGATCGGCATCAAGGTCTTCCTGTCGGACGACGCCAAGGAAGGCCCGCGGGCGTTCGCCGAGAAGCGCAAGCCCAACTTCCAGAACAAGTAGCCCTCTTCTCTGCGCCGAGCGTGAACTGAGGGCCACTTTTCGACCGATTTTTCGCCGTGACGTCACGTTCGGCGTTTGTCGGTCCGCCGCGTCACACTGCCGGCATGCGGGAACCATTCATCGGCAGCGAGGCGCTGGCATCGGGTGCACTGACGCGATACCGGTTGCGCAGCCGATTCGTCGCGCTGCATCCGGACGTCTACGTCCAACGCGACACCGATCTCACCGCCGTCACGCGCGCCCACGCCGCATGGTTGTGGTCACGGCGGCGCGGCGTGGTCGCGGGACAGTCCGCTGCGGCATTGCACGACGCCAAGTGGGTCGATAATCGCGGCCCGGCTCAGTTGGTGTACGAACACCGTCGTCCACCGGCCGGAATCTGCACCTGGTCGGAGAGGGTCTCCCCCGACGAAATCCAGTTGATCGGCGGAATACCGGCAACCACCTCGGCACGCACCGCTTTCGACCTTGCCTGCCGGAATCCGACAGGAAAGGCAGTCGCAGCCATCGATGCGCTGGCCCGGGCAACCGGGCTGAATGTCGAGCAGGTCCAACGACTCGCGGAACGCTACAAAGGTCATCGCAACATCCGACGGGCCCGGCGCACGCTGGCACTCGTCGACGCGGGCGCGGAATCCCCGCGTGAGACGTGGCTGCGGCTGCTGCTCATCGAGGCCGGTTATCCGCGGCCGCGTACCCAGATTCCGGTCTACGGCGAATACGGCGAGCTCGTCGCGGTCCTCGACATGGGTTGGGAGGACGTCAAACTGGCCGTCGAATACGAAGGCGACCACCATAGATCTGACCGAAGACAGTTCAATAAGGACATTCGGCGCGCGGAGTCCCTCACAGAGGCGGGTTGGACGGTCGTCCGCGTGACCGCGGAAGACACGCCGGGCGGCATCGTCGCCCGAGTATCGGCCGCTTGGACCCGCCGAATGTGAACTCATGGCGACTTTCGGCCGATTTTCTCGCCCTCAGATCACGCTCGGCGCGACCGAAGCACCGAAAGCGGCTTGCCCGGCCCTACTCCAGCGGCGCGCTCGGCGTGAACGCCACCGGCATCTTCTCCAGGCCGGACACAAAGTTGGCCGGCCGCAGGGGCAGGTCGGCGTCGGAGGCCAGCCGCATGTCGGGCAGCCGTTGCAGCAGACGCGTCTGCATGATCGACAGCTCCAGCCGGGCGAGCTGGTTGCCGAGGCAGAAGTGCGTCCCGAACCCGAAGGCCAGGTGGTTGTTCGGGTAGCGCTCGATGTTGAAGGTTTCCGGGTCGTCGAACACCTTCTCGTCGAAGTTGGCCGACTCGAACAGCAGGATCATCTTCTCGCCCTGGTGCAGCTGGGTGCCGAGGAATTCGGTGTCGGCCGTGATCGTGCGTGCCATGTTCTTCACGGGCGCGGTCCAGCGGAGCATCTCTTCGATCGCGTTGGGCAGCAGGCTCAGATCGGCCGCCAGGCGCCGGTGCTGATCGGGGTGCAGCAGAACTTGGCGCGTCCCGCCGGACAGCGTGTGGCGGGTGGTCTCGTCGCCGCCGATCAGCAGGAGCAGGACCTCGGTGACGATCTGGTGGTCCTCGAGCCGTGAGCCCTCCACCTCAGCGTGCACCAGAACGCTGACCAGGTCGTCGGTCGGTTCGGACTTGCGGGCCTCGATCATCCCCATCATGTATTGGCTGTAGGCCGCGAAGGCGTCCATGGTGACCTGGACGTCCGCTTCGGCCGCGGTGCTGCTCAACGCGCCGACCAGGTCGTCGGACCACTTGAGGAACATCGTGCGCTCTTCGGGCCGCACGCCGAGCATGTCACCGATGACGGCCATCGGCAGCGGCGCCGCCAGATCCCAGACGAAGTCACACTCGCCGCGTTCACACACCGCGTCGATCAGCGTGTCGCACAGCGAAACGATCTTGGATTCCAGGTCTTTCACCCGCTTGCGGGTGAAGCCGGAGTTCACGAGCTTGCGGCGCAACAGGTGTTGCGGGTCGTCCATCTCGATCATCATCTCGACCCCCGGTTGGTCGGGGCGGATGCCGCCGGCGTTGGAGAACAGCTCGGGGTTGCGCTCGGCGTCGATCACCGCCTGATACGTCGAGGCCGCGGCTAATCCGTTGCGATCCCGGAAGACCGGCTCGTTCTCGCGCATCCACTTGTAGACGGGCCGGGAGTCACCGGCGTAGAAGGTGCCGTCGGTGAGGTCGACGTCGGGTTTGGTCTTCAACTCGCTGGCGGTCATGAGATCTCCTGGGCATCACCGAAGGACATTTGGACGTGGTCGACAGAGCTGGACATCAGGGCACGCTTTGGAAGGCCGAGCGCCGCAAGCTCTTTCGAGTACGGATGATCACCGAGTCGGACGCTCACGCCGCCGAACCGAGTGCGCACTCCGTCCAGGGTGTGTTCGAAGGCGGTTTCGCGGGTGATTCCGTCGCGGTGGGAGTAGGTGCGCTGGGATTGCCGGCGCGGGGTCAGCCGGAACGGCAGCCCGCGACGGAAATCCATGCCGATCACCGATTGACCGTCGATGCTGAGATCGAAACCGAACTGAGGACCCTCTCGAACGGTGAAGTCACCCATCACCTTCGGGTAGCCCCAGATCTTGGTTCCCGCTTCCAGGGTGAACGCCTGGTCGACGGGAAGGTGGTGGATGAAGGCGCCGGCCGACTGGAGGGCGCGGGGTCCGCTTGCCGTCGATCCGGGTGGGTTGACCATCACGCTGGTGCCGAACTCGTGATACCGGCCCAGGTCGCCGTCGAGGTAGTGCATCAGCATCAGGACGACGATCGCGCGGCCGGGAAGGTAGCGGCAGACCCGCAGCCCGCTGTAGTCGATCATCCGCTGCGCGGCATCGGCGTCGACCGAGAACATCGCCATGTGCTGATTTGCCTGGCGGATCTTCACCGGCATCGTGAGTACCGTGCCCGCGATGGTGTGCTGCGAGGCTGTCATCCGGCCAATCTAGAACGCGTTCTAATCCTCTGGCAAGGATCGGCTAGACCAGCGTGGCGAGCTCCCTGATCTGCGCCTCGTTGCGCCCGTTGACCACCATCATGGTCACGCCGGCGGCCTCCCAGACCTTGACCTGCTCACGGACGTAGTTGATGTCGCCGACGATCGCGGCGTCGTCGACGACCTCGTCGGGGATGATCGAGGCGGCCTTGTCCTTCTGGTTGCTGCGGAACAGCTTGGTCACGTCGTCGACCACCTCGGCGTAGCCCATCCGGCGGTACACGTCGGCGTGGAAGTTGGTGTCCTCGGCGCCCATGCCGCCCATGTAGAGGGCCAGGTAGGGCTTCATGGCCGCGAAGGCGGCGGCGCGGTCGTCGGTGATGACGATGTTCGCGGTCGCGCAGATCTCGAAGTCCTCGCGGCTGCGCCGCGCACCGGGCCGTGCGAACCCCTCGTCGAGCCATTCGTTGTACGTGTCGGCCATCCGCGGCGTGTAGAAGATGGGCAGCCAGCCGTCGCAGATCTCGGCGGCCAGCGCCACATTCTTCGGCCCCTCGGCGCCCAGCATGATCGGGATGTCGGGGCGCAGCGGGTGGGTGATGGGCTTGAGCGCCTTGCCCAGACCCGTCGTCCCCTCCCCGGTCAGCGGCAGCGGGTAGTGCGGCCCGTCGCTGGTCACCGGCTTTTCCCGGGCCCACACCTGCCGCATGATGTCGATGTATTCGCGGGTGCGGGCCAGCGGCTTGGGGAACGGGCGCCCGTACCACCCCTCCACCACCTGCGGGCCGGAGACGCCGAGCCCGAGGATGTGCCGGCCTCCGGACAGATGGTCGAGCGTGAGCGCGGCCATCGCGGTCGCGGTCGGGGTGCGCGCGGACAGCTGGATCACCGAAGTGCCCAGCCGGAGCGCGCGCGTCGACGCACCCAGCCACGCCAGCGGCGTGTACGCGTCCGAACCCCACGCCTCGGCGGTGAAGACCGCGTCGAACGCGGCGTCCTCGGCCGCCGCGACGAGCTCCGCGTGATTCTCCGGCGGCTGAGCGCCCCAATACCCGAGCTGCAACCCCAGCTTCATGTCACTGAACCCTTCCGGCCGACCCGATGTTGAAACCGTTCTTAGAACCTGTTCTACTCGATGGCGTGACAGCCAGCTCGAGCAGCCCGACCTTGACGGATCACCCTGAGCCACCGCTCTCCGCGCCACTGACGTTGTCTTTCGACTACACCCGTTCGGTCGGCCCCACGCTAAGCAAGTTCTTCACCGCACTGCGTGAACGCCACATCCTCGGGGTGCGCGGATCCGATGGCAGGGTGCACGTACCGCCGGCGGAATATGACCCGGTCACCTACGAGCCGCTGGGCGAGATGGTACCGGTGTCCAGCGTCGGCACCGTCGTGTCCTGGACATGGCAACCGGAGCCGTTGCCGGGCCAGCCGCTGGACCGCCCGTTCGCCTGGGCACTGATCAAGCTCGACGGCGCGGACACCCCGCTGCTGCACGCCGTGGATGCCGGCGAACCCAAGGCCATCAAGACCGGTTCGCGGGTGCATGTGCACTGGGTCGACGAGCCGGTGGGCGCCATCACCGACATCGCGTACTTCGCCCTCGGCGAGGAATCCGAACCCGTGTCGGAACGGGCGGCGGGAGAACGAGACCCGGTGACCATGATCGTCACGCCGATCTCGTTGACGATTCAGCACACCGCCTCCCACGAGGAGAGCGCCTACCTGCGCGCCATCGCACAGGGCAAGCTGCTGGGCGCGCGCACCGGCGAAAAAGGGAAGGTCTACTTCCCGCCGCACGGCGCCGACCCGGCCACGGGCCAGCCCACCACCGAATTCGTCGAGTTGCCGGACAGGGGCACCGTGACGACGTTCGCGATCATCAACATCCCGTTCCAGGGCCAGCGCATCAAGCCGCCGTACGTGGCGGCCTACGTGCTGCTCGACGGGGCGGACATCCCGTTCTTGCATCTGGTCGCGGATATCGACGCGCACGAGGTGCGGATGGGCATGCGCGTGGAGGCGGTGTGGAAACCCCGTGAGGAATGGGGCTTTGGCATCGACAACATCGAGTACTTCCGGCCGACCGGGGAACCCGACGCCGACTACGACACCTACAAGCACCACCT
>NZ_LZJG01000318.1:0-9567 GCF_001667785.1 Mycobacterium sp. E3247
TAACCGCTGAAAGCATCTAAGCGGGAAACCTTCTCCAAGATCAGGTTTCTCACCCTTTTAGAGGGATAAGGCCCCCCGCAGACCACGGGATCGATAGGCCAGACCTGGAAGCTCAGCAATGAGTGCAGGGAACTGGCACTAACCGGCCGAAAACTTACCAACACACAATCGCAACCACTTTCCATTTCCAGCGGCAATAGCCGCGGAAACTTGGACACCACACCCCCCACCGAAACCAAATTTAAATAGAGTTACGGCGGCCACAGCGACAGGGAAACGCCCGGTCCCATTCCGAACCCGGAAGCTAAGCCTGTCAGCGCCGATGATACTGCCCATGCGGGTGGAAAAGTAGGACACCGCCGAACATACACAAAAACACCCCCGGCGACGGGGGTGTTTTTGCATTTACGGCGCCGGCGATTTCTAGTCGAACAATGTCAAAGTCGCATTCGCGGATGCGTGTTTTCGCTCCAACCCGAGCAACGTTTGCTTTCGCTCGAGGCCGCCGCCGTAACCGGTGAGGCTGCCGTTGGCGCCGATCACTCGATGGCAGGGAACGACAATCGCAATGGGGTTGTGGCCGTTGGCCAACCCCACCGCCCGTGCGGAGCCGGGAGCTCCGATCTGGTCCGCAATCTTTCCGTACGACCTCGTTTCGCCATATGGAATTGTTTGTAGCGCCGACCACACTCGCCGCTGGAAATCGGAGCCGCGGAGCTCGAATTCGAAATCGAAGTCGGTCAGCTCGCCGGCGAAGTAGGCGTCGAGTTGCTCGGTGGCCTCTTGGAATGCGGCCGGGTTCGGTGTCCAGCCGGTCCGGCTCGGTTCGTAGGTCTGGTCGACCATCCGAAGCATGGTCAAAACGGAGTCCTGTCCCGCCAACGTCAGCGGCCCGACCGGGCTTTCGATGGTGCGGTACTCGATCATGCTGTCTCCTTTTGGGGCTCCTGTGGTGGCCATTGGTTAACCGGATGCTCGAGGGTGGTCCAAAGGTACTGGGTGGCGTACGAGCGCCAGGGGCGCCAGCGGGTGCCATGCGTGACCAGCGCCCCTTCGTCCGTCGGCAAGCCCAGCTGTCTGGCGGCCGAGCGAAGGCCAAGGTCGGTGGCGGGGAAGGCATCTGGGTCACCGAGACCGCGCATGGCAATCACCTCTGCGGTCCAGGGGCCTACCCCGGGCAGATCCAGCAATTGCCTGCGGGAGGCTTCCCAGTCGCTCCCGCTGTCCAGGACGATACTGCCGTCGGCGAGGCCGGCGACCAATGCGCTCAGGGTCCGTTGGCGGGCTTTGGGGACCGCCAAGTGGACCGGGTCGATCTCGGCGAGCTGCTCCACCGACGGGAAAGTATGCGTCAACCCGCCGTCCGGGTCCGCGATCGGGTGCCCGTAGGCGGCGACCAGGCGGCCGGCGTGCGTGCTCGCCGCTTTGGTCGAGACCTGTTGGCCCAGAACCGCGCGCACGGCCAGCTCGGCCTCGTCGACAGTGCGGGGGATGCGTTGTCCGGGTGCCTTTACGATCGCGGGACGCAGGCCGGGGTCACCGGCGAGCGCCTCGTCCACCGCTTCGGGATCGGCGTCGAGATCGAGCAGCCGCCGGCAGCGGGCGATCGCCGTTGTGAGGTCGCGAAAGTCGTCGAGCGCGAGCACGCAGCGGACGTGATCGACGGCCGGTGTCAGCGTGACGACGGCGCTGCCGACCGGCAGGCGAAGGGTGCGTCGATAGGCGCCATCGCGAACTTCCTCACAACCGGGCACTGTGCTGGCGGCCAAGTGGCCGAAGACTCCCTCGTAGGCGAACGGGGTGCGAACCGGCAGGCGAAGGCACACCGTTCCCGCCGAAGCGGCGCCCGACCCGGGCCGGGCGGCCGCCAGCCGGCGCAGTTCCGTCGGCGTGTTCTCGAAGACCAGGCGCACGGTGTCGTTGAACTGGCGGATGCTGGAAAACCCAGACGCGAAGGCGACGTCGCCGAACGGCAAAGCCGTGGTCTCGATCAGCAGGCGAGCGGTCTGCGCTCGCTGGGCGCGGGCCAGCGCGAGCGGGCCGGCGCCCACTTCGGCCTGCAACAGCCGCTCCAGCTGGCGGGTGGTATAGCCGAGGTGGGCTGCCAGACCGCCGACACCCTCGCGGTCCACCGTGCCGTCGGCGATGAGCCGCATCGTCCGCGCGACGACGTCGCCGCGTACGTTCCATTCCGGTGAACCCGGCGACGCGTCGGGGCGGCACCGTTTGCAGGCCCGGAACCCCGCGCGCTGAGCGGCCGCCGCGGTCGGGTAGAATCGCACATTGCGGGCGAACGGCGGCCGCACCGGGCAGCTGGGGCGGCAATAGATGCGCGTGGTCAGGACCGCCGTGACGAACCAGCCGTCGAACCGGGCGTCCTTGGACTGGACGGCGCGGTAGCAACGTTCGAAGTCGTCATGCATGCTTCAAGACTTACACCCACCGACTGACAAAACTGGCGGAAAAACGACATCGTAGTGCGGGGCCCTGGCGGCCCGGGCGCGGCTCGGGTGGTCAGACGCTGAATAGCTGAGTGATCTTGGTGCAGAGCTGCCAGACCCCGTACGCGAACGGGACGGCCACCCACAGCCAGGGGAGTATGAGGACGAGACTGACGCGCCGGCTGGGAGTGTCCGCCGTCGGTGTGGTCATGGTTGCCTTTCGGGCTGTCGGGGGGACGTCGTCTCGGCTGCCGACGAGGTGTCGTCGGACCATGCTTCCCGGTAATGTTTCTCGGCTACCGGCCTGATCAGCTCGTTGCAAACCACGCCGAGAACCAACAGGGCGATCATCACCGCGAATGACACGGTGTACAGCTCCGGGCCGTGTTTGCCGGCCGCCTTCTGCGAGTCCGCAATCGCGTTGACGGTGAGTGGGCCCAACACGCCCGCAACCGACCACGCGGTCAACAACCTGCCGTGGATGGCACCGACCTCGAAGACGCCGAACAGGTCACGCAGGTAAGCAGGAACCGTCGAGAACCCCGCGCCGTAGAACGACAGGATCAGCAGCGTGCACAGCAGGAACACAATTTTGTTGGAGTTGGTCGTCAGGAGCAGCGTCAGATACAGAAGGGCGCCGCCGCCCAGATAGAGCCGGTAGATCGCCTTGCGGCCCACCAGGTCCGACAACGATGACCAGCCGATGCGGCCGAGCATGTTGGCCAGCGAAAGCAGCGCGACGTACCCGGCGGCCGCGGAAGCCAGCACGGCCGCACTGGGAGCGGCCGGAAAGAAGTCCTGGTAGATCGGTGACGCCTTCTCCAGAATGCCGATCCCGGCGGTCACGTTGAAACACAGCACCGCCCACAAGAGCCAGAACTGGGGCGTCTTGATCGCGTTCGCCGCCGCCACGCCGGCGACGCTGGCCGACGATACGGTCTTGTCCGGCTTGGGTTTCCAGCCGTTGGGCGCCCATCCGGGTGCGGGCACCCGGATCAGCACGCACCCCATCGACATGAACACCGCGTAGGTGCAGCCCATCACCAGGAAGGTCTTGGCGACACCCGCACTGCTGTTTCTTCCGAACGCGGCGAGAAGGCTGTTGGTCCACGGCGACGCGATCAGCGCTCCGCCGCCGAAGCCCATGATTGCCAGGCCGGTGGCCATGCCCGGGCGGTCGGGGAACCACTTGATCAACGTGGACACCGGAGAGATGTAGCCGATACCCAGCCCGACGCCACCAACCACGCCATAGCCCAACAAGACGATCCAGTACTGACGGACCGAAACTCCCAATCCCGCAATCAGCAGCCCGCCGCAGAAGCAGACGGTGGCAACGAACATCGCCCAGCGGGGCCCGTAGTGGTCGACGCGGGTGCCGAAAGCCGCAGCCGACACTCCCAGCATCACGATGCCGATGGTGAAGGGCATGGCGCTGGCCGTACCGGAGACATGTAGCGATTTCTCCAGCGGGATCTTGAAGACGCTCCACGCGTAAACCGAGCCGATGGCCAGATGGATCGACAGCGCGGCGGGGGGAACCAGCCAGCGGCTCCATCCCGGCCTTGCGACGATCCTCGCACGGTCCAGCAGTCCATTGGTTGTCACGATGCACCCTTCTCAGGTCGCCCGGCCGACGCCTTGGCCCGTCGCAACTATCGTTGGGGGTGGATCTGCGGGTCAATTCACGATCTTCTATCGCTCAATAGAGGAAATGTATTGACCCGGAAGGGTTTTGGCACACCGTGCAAGATGCACTACATCGGCTCGTGTGGTATGCGCGGCCGAACGAGACCTGTCCGGACGAGCACCGCAGACGCAGATCTGACGACGTGAGTGGTGCGTGGGTGCCCGCGTAGGCCCTACGCGGGCACCGCCTTGCGCCATGGCGCTATGACGCCGGTGGGACCGGCGTCATAGCGCGTGAGGCCTACGGGCTGGGAGGGGTCCCGACGCAGACGCCACCGGCGCAGGCGCCCGCGCCGCCGGGGCCGGCAGACGCCCCCGCGCCCGGCACACCCGCGCTGGCCCCGCCGGGTCCGGCGCCGGCGCCGGACCCACCCGGTCCGGCGGTCGTGGCACCGCCGGGCCCGGTCTCGGGTCCCCCGCCACCCGGGGCGGCAGGAGTGGTCGCGGCCGGGGCGGTCGTGGTGACGCTGGTCGGCGTCGTGACCGTCGTGGTGACCGTCGACGTCGTCGGATTCTTGTTGTTGTTGCTCGAGCCGCAACCCGCTGTCAGCGAACTCAAGGCGATGGCCGCCGCGACGCCCGCGGCGAGGGAAACACGGCGGGCTGTTGTACTACCGGGCATGTCAACACCAATCTCTATGAGGGGCGATGTCCTTAATCCCGTTACCCACTCGGGCCGAAAATCAATCGCGTCACGCAGGCGAGTCGGCGGGCGAAGCCAGCCGGGTGGAGCGCTCGTGTCCGCGAAGCGTCACGGTCTCACCCAAACTCCAACGGGCGCGTTCCTTCTCGCTCGCGCCCTCCAGTGCGCCGGCCGTCGCAAGCGGCCGGCCGGGGTGTGACTTGGCCAGCTCGCACAGGCGGGCCGCCTCGTTGACCGGCCCCCCGATCACGGTGTACTCGAAGCGTTCCCTGGCGCCGACGTTGCCGGCGACCACTTGCCCCGCCGCCACACCGATACCGGCCTGGCACTCGGGCATTTCGTTGTCGAGCCGCTCGGCGATGGCGCGCGCGGTGGCCAGCGCCTCGTCTTCCGGACGGTCCAGATGATTGGGGGCTCCGAAGATGGCCAGCGTCGCGTCGCCCTCGAACTTGTTGACCAGCCCGCAGTGTCGGTCCACTTCCTCGACGACGATGCCAAAAAATTGGTTGAGCACCGAAACGACTTCGGCCGGAGGCCGGCTGGTCACCAGTTGGGTAGACCCGACGATGTCGATGAATACGACTGCGACATGGCGTTCTTCGCCGCCCAGCTGCGGCCGCTCGCGTTCGGCGGCGAGGGCGACCTCGCGCCCGACGTGCCGTCCGAAGAGGTCGCGGACGCGTTCGCGCTCGCGCAGCCCGTCGACCATCGCGTTGAAACCGCGTTGGAGCTCACCGAGTTCGGTGCCGTCGAAAACGACGAGATCGCCCCGCAGATCACCGCGCTCTACGCGGCGCAATGCCGTACGGACCACGCGCACCGGAGTTGCGGTGAGCCAGGCCAGGATCCACATCAAGAGGCAACCGAAGATCACCGTGGCCATCGACACGATCAACACGCCGACCGCGAACTCGGTCTCGGTCAGGTTCCGCATCAGGGCCTGGAAGCCCGCGAGAAAGGCGATGCCGAGCACGGGCAGGCCGGACCCGAGGAACCAGACCACCATCGTCCGGCCCATGATCCCGGCCGAGAAACGTCGTGGCGGTGGCCCCGCCTCCAGTGCCTGCGCTGCGACGGGGCGCAGGGCGAACTCGGCGATCAGATAGCTGGCGGTGGCCACCAAGATGCCGCAGATGCCCACCGCGATGAGAAACCGCGGGATGAACAGCGTGTTGACCAGGCCGTAGAGCATTGTGTAGACCACCGCGCCGACACCCCACAGGATGAGGTCGAAGCGGGCGATCCGCCATGGGGCCAGGAAGGTGTTGCGCTCGTCTTCCGCGTTCGGCGAGCGCTCCTCGATCGCCCAGCGCAGCGAGAACACCGTCCGGCGGGTGATCCAATAGGTGCCCACCGCCAGGGCCAACGCGATGTAGGCCGGTGAGACCCCGAACGTAATCCAGGCAGGCGCGTCGTGGAAGATGCTTGGCTGCGGGATGGCGACTATCACCAGCAGCAGCGCCACCACGATACCGATCAGGTTGGCGCCAAGGACCAGCACGGTCAGGATGAGCTGGATGCGGATGCGGCGCCGTCGCTGGCTCTCGGTGACCCCGCCCAGCAGCAGGGAGCCGTACGCCGGGGTCTCCGGTAGCCGGCCGCTCTGACGGGTGACCGTCTCGAGCACCCGGCCGATGCGTTTTGCCAAGCTCTGGTTGGCCGACATGGTGGCGTCAGCCTAATTTGTCGGCCACGCTCTAAGGTGAGTCGGGTGCGTCTAGTCATCGCCCAGTGCACTGTGGACTACGTCGGCCGGCTGACCGCGCATCTTCCGTCGGCGCGCAGGTTGCTGTTGTTCAAGGCGGACGGCTCGGTCAGCGTGCACGCCGACGACCGCGCCTACAAGCCGCTGAACTGGATGAGTCCGCCCTGCTGGCTCAGCGAGGAGGCCGGTGATCCGGCGCCCGTGTGGGTGGTACAGAACAAGGCCGGCGAACAGTTGCGCATCACGGTCGAGGTGGTCGAGCACGACTCCAGCCACGACCTCGGCGTTGACCCCGGCTTGGTCAAGGACGGCGTCGAAGCCCACCTGCAGGCGTTGCTCGCCGAGCACGTGCAACTGCTCGGCGAGGGTTACACGCTGGTTCGTCGCGAATACATGACCGCGATCGGGCCGGTCGACCTGCTCTGCCGTGACGAGCAGGGCGGTTCCGTCGCGGTGGAGATCAAGCGGCGGGGGGAGATCGACGGCGTCGAGCAGCTCACCCGCTACCTCGAGTTGCTCAATCGCGACAGCGTGCTGGCACCGGTGAAGGGGGTGTTCGCGGCCCAGCAGATCAAGCCGCAAGCGCGCACGCTCGCCACCGACCGGGGGATCCGTTGCATCACATTGGATTACGACAAGATGCGCGGAATGGACAGCGACGAATACCGGCTGTTTTGAGCCTCGCGGCTAGGCTGGCGGCATGGCCCGGCGTCGTACACCGCCACGTCGGCGGCGCCCGTCACCCTCGCCGCCGGCGCCGCTCCGGGTGGAGACCGGGCCGGACGGCCACGAGTACGAGGTGCGTCCCGTCGCGGCGGTCCGAGCGGTCAAGACCTACCGCTGTCCCGGTTGCGATCACGAAATACGCGCGGGCACAGCTCATCTGGTGGTCTGGCCGACTGATCCGACCCTCGGAGGGGCCGACGATCGACGCCATTGGCATGCCTCGTGCTGGACCCACCGCGCCACGCGCGGGCCTACCCGGAAGTGGTCCTGACCGCTGAGCCTCAGGTGGCCGGTTCGACCAACTCGATGAGAACGCCGCCGGCGTCCTTGGGGTGGATGAAGTTGATCCGCGAGTTTGCCGTACCGCGGCGGGGCGCATCGTAGAGGAGCCGGATGTCCTGAGAGCGCAGGTGCTCGATCACGCTGTCGAGGTCGCTCACCCGGACGGCCATCTGTTGGATGCCGGGCCCGCGCTTGTCGATGAACTTGGCGATGGTCGAGGAGTCGTCGATCGGTGCCATCAACTGGATCTGAGCGGTACCGGCCGGCGCGCCCGGCACGGACAGCATGGCCTCGCGGATTCCCTGCTCCTCGTTGACTTCCTCGTGCGCGACGATCATGCCGAGGTGGTCGTGATACCACGCGATGGCCGCGTCCAGGTCGGCGACTGCGATGCCGACGTGATCGATCGCCGTCACCAGTGCGGTGGCCAGGACCTGACGGGCGTCAACTTGATCGGTCGTCATCACATAAAGGTAACCTGGCGGCAAAGATTGCGCTTCTCCGGGAGGCCAAATCGGCCGTCCAGGGGAGCGTTAGTAGCCCTTAGGAGAGAGTAATGACGACTTCGGTGATCGTTGCTGGAGCGCGGACGCCGATCGGCAAGCTGATGGGTTCGTTGAAGGATTTCTCGGCCAGCGATCTGGGGGCCATTGCCATCGCAGGCGCGCTCGAGAAGGCCAACGTGCCCGCCTCCGCGGTCGAGTACGTGATCATGGGCCAGGTGCTGACGGCCGGGGCCGGCCAGATGCCGGCCCGCCAGGCGGCCGTGGCGGCCGGCATCGGCTGGGACGTTCCGGCGCTGACCATCAACAAGATGTGCCTGTCCGGCATCGACGCGATCGCGCTCGCCGACCAGCTGATCCGCGCCGGGGAGTTCGACGTGGTGGTGGCCGGCGGGCAGGAGTCCATGACCAAGGCGCCGCATTTGCTGATGGACAGCCGGGCGGGCTACAAGTATGGCGACGTCACGGTCCTGGACCACATGGCCTACGACGGCCTGCACGACGTCTTCACCGACCAGCCGATGGGCGCGCTCACCGAGCAACGCAATGACGTGGACAAGTTCACTCGCGAGGAGCAGGACGAGTTCGCTGCGCGGTCGCATCAGAAGGCGGCCGCGGCGTGGAAGGACGGCGTCTTCGCCGACGAAGTGGTACCGGTCAACATTCCGCAGCGCAAGGGTGATCCGCTGCAGTTCACCGAGGACGAGGGGATCCGCGCCAACACCACCGTCGAGTCCCTGTCGGGCCTCAAGCCGGCATTCCGTCGCGACGGCACCATCACCGCCGGTTCGGCGTCTCAGATCTCCGACGGGGCGGCGGCCGTGGTGGTGATGAGCAAGGCCAAGGCGGAAGAGCTCGGGCTGACCTGGCTGGTAGAAATCGGTGCACACGGCGTCGTGGCCGGACCGGACTCGACCCTGCAGTCGCAGCCGGCCAACGCGATCAAGAAGGCGCTCGGCCGCGAGGGCATCTCCGCCGACCAGCTCGACGTGGTGGAGATCAACGAGGCGTTCGCGGCGGTCGCTTTGGCTTCGACCCGCGAACTCGGCCTCGATCCCGACATCGTCAACGTCAACGGCGGGGCGATCGCCGTCGGGCATCCGATCGGCATGTCGGGCGCGCGGATAACACTGCATGTGGCGCTGGAACTGGCCCGCCGGGGCTCCGGCTACGGCGTCGCCGCCCTGTGCGGCGCGGGTGGTCAGGGCGACGCCCTGATCCTGCGGGCAAACGCGAAGTAGCCGGTTTCGTCGGCGTGGGTCGACTCTCAACGAGGTTGCTGGGTCGGCCCACGCGGGAACTTTTGTGATCTTCGTCATACATCCTGATCGAGGCCCCTCGGGACTGATTTCCGGTCCGCCGAGGCGCCACCCGGCCGGGTGGATCGGTCGCCGACGCGCATGCCAAACTTGACGTCGTGACGCGTCCGCGACCCTCGATTGGCCCCGCGCTTGCCGGTGCGGTCGACTTGTCCGGCCTCAAGCAGCGGGCCCAGCAGCAGCCGGCCGGCGGCGCACCGGCGGCCGGTGACGGCGGCCCTGGGGTATCCGCAATCACCGAGGCCAATTTCGAGACCGA
>NZ_LZJG01000319.1:0-533 GCF_001667785.1 Mycobacterium sp. E3247
CGCGTAGTGTTCCCGCAGCAATTGCACTTTTTCAACCGTAAACCCGGCCGCCGGCGCCAATTTCAAAATGTCTTCCTGCGCCGGCAGCTGCCCGCCGGGGAAAATCTCCTTGTAGATGAATCGCGCGAATCGGATGTCGCTCATCGTCAGCGTGATGCCGCGCGCGGGCATTTCTTGCCATTGATACGTCAAAATTGTGTGCAGCAACATCCGGCCGTCGTCGGGAAGGATGCCGTAGGCGCGCTCGAAAAATGCGGGCCAACGTTCGGCCTTGAACGCCTCGAAGGCGCCGATGGTGACAATCCGATCGACTTTGTCGTCGAACTCCTCCCAGCCCTGCAGCCGGACCTCGACGTTGCGCTCGGTCGGAATAGCCGCCAGCCTCGCCTTGCTGTACTCGAACTGGTTGCGGCTGAGCGTGATTCCGATGACGTTGACGTCGAACTTCTCGATCGCCCGTTGCAGTGCTCCGCCCCAGCCGCAGCCGATGTCGAGCAACGTCATCCCGGGCTCGAGGTTCAGCTTGCCCAGCG
>NZ_LZJG01000320.1:0-16897 GCF_001667785.1 Mycobacterium sp. E3247
AAGGAAATCGAGCGGGTCATGCAGGTGCTGAGCCGGCGCACCAAGAACAACCCGGTGCTGATCGGCGAGCCCGGCGTCGGCAAGACCGCCGTCGTCGAGGGCCTGGCGCAGGCCATCGTGCACGGTCAGGTGCCGGAGACGCTGAAGGACAAGCAGCTCTACACCCTCGACCTGGGTTCGTTGGTGGCCGGCTCGCGCTACCGCGGTGACTTCGAGGAGCGCCTGAAGAAGGTGCTCAAGGAGATCAACACGCGCGGCGACATCATCCTGTTCATCGACGAGCTGCACACGCTCGTCGGTGCCGGTGCCGCCGAGGGCGCGATCGACGCCGCGAGCATCCTCAAGCCCAAGCTGGCCCGCGGCGAGCTGCAGACCATCGGCGCCACCACGCTCGACGAGTACCGCAAGTACATCGAGAAGGACGCCGCCCTGGAGCGCCGCTTCCAGCCGGTGCAGGTGGGGGAGCCGACGGTGGAGCACACCATCGAGATCCTCAAGGGGCTGCGCGACCGCTACGAGGCGCACCACCGGGTGTCGATCTCCGACGCGGCGCTGGTGGCTGCCGCCACGCTGGCCGACCGCTACATCAACGACCGGTTCCTGCCGGACAAGGCGATCGACCTGATCGACGAGGCGGGTGCGAGGATGCGGATCCGCCGGATGACCGCGCCGCCAGACCTGCGTGAGTTCGACGAGAAGATCGCCGACGCGCGCCGGGAGAAGGAGTCCGCGATCGACGCGCAGGACTTCGAGAAGGCCGCCAGCCTGCGCGACCGGGAGAAGCAACTGGTGGCCCAGCGGGCCGAGCGCGAAAAGCAGTGGCGCTCCGGCGACCTCGACGTGGTCGCCGAGGTCGACGACGAGCAGATCGCCGAGGTGCTGGGCAACTGGACCGGTATCCCCGTGTTCAAGCTGACCGAGGCCGAGACCACCCGCCTGCTGCGGATGGAGGACGAGCTGCACAAGCGGATCATCGGCCAGGAGGACGCCGTCAAGGCCGTCTCCAAGGCGATCCGCCGCACCCGCGCCGGGTTGAAGGACCCCAAGCGCCCGTCGGGCTCGTTCATCTTCGCCGGCCCGTCCGGCGTCGGTAAGACCGAGCTGTCCAAGGCGCTGGCCAACTTCCTGTTCGGCGACGACGACGCGCTCATCCAGATCGACATGGGCGAGTTCCACGACCGGTTCACCGCGTCGCGGCTGTTCGGCGCCCCGCCGGGATACGTCGGCTACGAGGAGGGCGGCCAGCTGACCGAGAAGGTGCGGCGCAAGCCGTTCTCGGTGGTGCTGTTCGACGAGATCGAGAAGGCGCACCAGGAGATCTACAACAGCCTGTTGCAGGTCCTCGAGGACGGCCGGCTCACCGACGGCCAGGGGCGCACGGTGGACTTCAAGAACACCGTGCTGATCTTCACCTCGAACCTCGGTACGTCCGACATCTCCAAGCCGGTCGGCCTGGGCTTCACCCAGGGTGGCGGTGAGAACAACTACGAGCGGATGAAGCAGAAGGTCAACGACGAGCTGAAGAAGCACTTCCGCCCGGAGTTCCTCAACCGCATCGACGACATCATCGTCTTCCACCAGCTGACCAAGGACGAGATCATCAAGATGGTCGACCTGATGATCAGCCGGGTCGCCAACCAGCTCAAGACCAAAGACATGGCTCTGGAGCTGACCGACAAGGCCAAGGCGTTGCTGGCCAAGCGCGGCTTCGACCCGGTGCTGGGCGCCCGTCCGTTGCGGCGCACCATCCAGCGCGAGATCGAGGACCAGCTGTCGGAG
Source organism: Mycobacterium sp. E3247 (assembly GCF_001667785.1). Taxonomy (NCBI): domain Bacteria; kingdom Bacillati; phylum Actinomycetota; class Actinomycetes; order Mycobacteriales; family Mycobacteriaceae; genus Mycobacterium; species Mycobacterium sp. E3247. The sequence goes on from NZ_LZJG01000320.1 coordinate 1,780, forward strand.
AAGATCCTGTTCGAAGAGGTCGGGCCGGGACAGGTGGTCACGGTCGACGTGGACAACTGGGACGGCGAGAGCGCCGGCGAGGACGCGGTGTTCACCTTCACCGGGGCCCGCAAGCCGCCGGCCGAGCCGGACCTGGCGAAGGCCGGGGCGCACGCCGCGCCCGAAACGCCGTAGGCACAATTCGAAACGGGCGGCGTGGCGATCGCGAGCGCGGCGGAGCCGGGCGAAGCGGATCGCCACCACCGGACTGGTCTCTGACGGGACCACCGCCCGTTTCGCTTGTCCGGCCGCCCGTGGTTTACTGACGTCTGCCCTGACGAGTAACGGAATCTGGTGAAATTCCAGAACGGTCGCGCCACTGTCCACAGTCAGACCCGAAACTCGTCGTAGCCAACGGGGACGCGCAATCCCCAGAAGGAGCCGACGGTGTCCAATCGCCAGCGAGTTGTCCGTGTCCGATCCGTTGACCTGTCGGCGGTCAGCGCCGCGCTCTGGTTGACCGCGACGGCGTTCCTGGCGCTGATGGCGCTGTACTTCGTCGGCGTCGAACAGGGCGCCGTGTCGCTGTTCGGCGGTGATTCGCACGTGCACGAGTTCCTGCACGACGCGCGCCATCTGCTCGGCTTCCCTTGCCACTGATCCCGTGGAGAAGCGTCTGATCGGGCGCGGCCTGCTGGCGGGCGCGATCGGTGCGGCGCTGGCTTTCGTCTTCGCCCGCCTGTGCGCCGAGCCGGTGATCGGTCGCGCGATCGCTTTCGAGGACGGCCGAGCCGACGCCGAGAACGCCCATGGCGTGCACGAGCACGGCGCCGAATTGTTCAGCCGTGGGGTGCAGTCCAACGCCGGGCTGGGTTTCGGTGTGCTGATCTTCGGTGTCGCGGTGGGCGCGCTGTTCGCGGTGCTGTTCTGCGTGGTCATGGCGCGCGCCAAAGATGTTGGGGTGCGAGCGCTTTCGCTGTTGCTCGCGGCGGCGGCGTTCGTCGCGGTCTACCTGGTGCCGTTCGTGAAGTATCCGCCGAATCCACCGGCGGTGGGGCAAGCGGACACCGTCGGGACGCGCACCGGCTGGTACCTGGTGATGGTGCTGGCGTCGGTGGTGCTGGCCCTCGCCGCGGTGTGGCTGGCGCGGTTGCTGGCCACCCGGTTCGGCGCGTGGCACGGGCGGCTGCTGGCGGCCGGCGCATACGTCGCGGCGGTCGCGGTGGTGATGGTGCTGCTCCCGAGCGTCGACGAGACACCCGAACCGCTGCGCGACACCTCGGGGGCGATCGTCTATCCGGGCTTTCCTGCCGGCGTCCTGTACGAGTTCAGGCTGTTGGCACTGGCCGCGCAGCTGGTGTTGTGGGTGACCATCGGCGTGGTGTTCGCGACGCTCGCCGGGCGACTGCTCGGGGAGCGCACCGGGAGCGGCCGGGCGGCGAGCATCGCCGGGTGACGGAGGTCGTCCGGCTGACACTGGTGGCGCACGCGATGACCGACGCGATGGCCGCCGCGCGTTTCCCCGGTGATGAACCCCTCAACGACGTCGGGCGTCGCCAGGCCGAAGCCGCTGGTTATGAATTCCGCTGCGGTGCATGCCATTTCACCGGGCCCGAGGGACGCGCCCGGCAAACGGCGGACTTGCTGGGATTGGACGCCACCGTGGATCCGCGGCTGGCCGACCTGAATTGCGGCCCCTGGCAGGGCAAGAGGCTACAGGACGTGCCGCGCGGCGACCTGATGGTCTGGCTGACCGATCCGGCCCGCTCTCCGCATGGCGGCGAGTCGATCGCCGACCTGATCCAGCGGGTGGACCGATGGCTGGACTCGTTGACCGAGAACGCGGCGGCCACCGTCGCGGTGACGCACCCCGCGGTGATCCGGGCGGTGATCCTGCTGGCGCTCGACGCCCCCGCGAAATCGTTCTGGCGGATGGACATTGCGCCGGTCAGCCGCACCGCGCTGCATTACCGCGGCGGCTGTTGGACGCTCCGCCGGTAGTCGCCATCAGCGGCGCGACGAATCGGCTATTCGTGGACGCCGTCGACGATGCGGATGCCGGTTATGATCTCCGGTTGGATCGCGATCATGGTGTCCATGGTCATGTTCACCCACGGGTGGAGAAGTTGTTCGTAGCGCGCGAGTTGCTCGGGGTCGGTGATCGTGGTCGCCCACCCGGTGACCGCCACGCTCCAGCCCGCCCGCCGCTCGGCGTCGAGGCGGTCGACTTCATAGGCCATCACCACACCGGCGTTGGCACCCGATCGCACCACGGTGGAAACCTTGGCCGCCAGGCGGGTGCGGACGATGATCCGTCCGTCGTCGACGAGATGATTGACCAGGCGGATCGTGGGCAAGGCCTTGTCGTTGAACACCACCCGCCCATGGTCGACGCTGGCCAGCAGCCGCATCGCCTCGAATTCATCGAGTTGGATCACCTCGCGGCGCGGTGCCAGCGCTGCCGAGTCCCCGGTCACCGTGTGCCACCGCACGCGTCTGTGCGGTCGAGAACGTCGTGAGACGCAGCCACTTTCAGTTGCCGCCGATCGTGGCGCATCTGCACAGACAACCGCCCCACCTCTTTTCCGTTCGGACCTCGACTCTGGCAAGTTCTGCAGTCTCGTCGGGCGGCACACTCGTCGGAAGGGCCAAAAGTCCCGGCTGGCCTGTGGTGTGCGTCACAACGCGTCGGCACTGGGCGTCGGGCGCTGCTCCTCTTACCGTTATCGCGGCGCGATCAGCGCGAAGGCCTGCTTGGCGACCTGCAGCATCCACCCGGTCACGGTCGGCCCGTGGTCGCGCGGCCAGTTGAGCTGGAAGCTCACCACGTACGGCTGCTGCGTCTTGTCGACGGCGTACCAGCTGAAGGTCAGATCACCCGGCAGCCCACCGGCTTTCGCGCCGATGTATGGCCAGACGTTGCGGTCCAGCTGAATGCCCGACACCGCGGAGAGGATCTGCTTGACCGGTGCGGCCCTGCCCACGGCGTCGGCCTGCAGGGCCGTATGGATCCGGCAGATGTCCTCGGCGTTGCCGTACCACTCCGCGCCATACGACGACGCCGGGGTGTGGGCGCGCGTCGGATCCGGTTCGTAGGGGGTTTCATTCGCCTGCGCCAGCAGTCGGGCCCGCACTTGCGGAGACCCGTGCTGCCACTGCTCGCGCAGATCGGGCTTGCCCCAGCCCACCGAGAACAGCTCGTACATCGTGGGGAACGGCGTCATGCCGGCCGGGTCGTGGTGACCGGCGGTGGCGAGCGCTTCCTCGATGGCGTGCGTGCCCAGCCGTCCGATCAGCAGATCGGTCGCCATGTTGTCGCTCGTCGCGATCATCTTCTCGGCGGCCGTCCGAACCGAAACCTGCGCTCCGGCAGGCAAAGCCAAACCGGACGAGCCCACCGCCCGGCTCTTGTCGGTGACGGTCAGCTGATCGTCCCAGGAGACGGTGCCGGCCTGGACGGCGCCCGCCACGGCGTGCAGCACGTACAACTTGAAAATCGATGCCAGGGGCAGAGATTCACCGGTGTTGGTCCCCGCGACCGGGTCGCAGTGCCCGTTGTCGACCTTGGCGACCTGGTAGGAGTAGCGGGCGCCGGTCTTGCTCAACACCGCGTCGATGTCATGCCACGAGTTGATCTTCGGCGCCTGCGTCTCGAGCTCGAACCGATCGACCCAGCCACCGTCGTCGGTGTGGATGCGGATGTCTTGGCGCGCACCGTAGGACGACGTCAGGTGCAGGGTCGCCACGCTGGCGCCAAGATCCACGCCGTCGAGGGCGAACGGACGGTCCCACCACAGTGCCTCCATGGTGGTCTCCACCGGCTTGACCATGTCCGGCGCGGCCAGGGTGCCGACGCCGACCGGGCCGATCGGCCAGTCCGAGTTGAGCATGTCCAGCGTCTGCTGGGCCCGAATGCCCGGTGGGGTGCGGACGTCGATCTGGCGGCCGGGATTGGCCGCGTTCGCCTGGGGGGAGTGAGAGGACGCGCAACCGGGCGCGAACGTCACTGCCAAGGCGGCGGCGGCACTCAACGCCACCGCACGGCGCCGGGCCGAGAACCCGCTAGCCAGCCTGCTTGCTGCCGGCAACGTCCATCACAACCTCGAATTCCAGCAGCGATGCCCCGGTCGCCACCGGGTTCGCCCGTTCACCGGCGTGGGCCGCGATGGCGGGTCCCTGCGCCCACGCCTGAAACGCCTCCTCGGACTCCCACTGCGTCACGACGAAGTAGCGGTTCTCGCCCTTGATCGGGCGGAGCAGCTGAAACCCGAGGAAGCCGGGCTGGTTGTCGACCGCGTGCGCCCGGTGTGCGAACCGCTTCTCCAGCTCGGGGCCGGCGTCGGCGGGTACCTCGATTGCGTTGATCTTCACCACTGGCGACATGCCGCTAGGCTACCCTCTCGCCCCGCCTGTCCGACCGCAGGGCGGCGCACGCAGGATGGTGACATGCCCGATGATCTGCTGTCTTGCCGCGGGGGGCAAGGTGAGCCGTTGGTGCTGGTGCATGGCCTGATGGGGCGCGGCACCACGTGGTCACGGCAATTGCCGTGGCTGACCCGACTGGGTGCGGTGTACACCTACGACGCCTTGTGGCATCGGGGTCGTGACGTCGACGACCCGCACCCGATCAGCACCGAACGGTTCGTCGCCGACCTGGCCGACGCCGTGCGCACGCTACAGGCGCCGGTCAGGCTTCTCGGCCATTCGATGGGCGCCCTGCACTCGTGGTGTCTGGCCGCGCAGCATCCCGAACTGGTGTCCGCGCTGGTCCTCGAGGACATGGCCCCGGACTTTCGCGGGCGCACCACCGGTCCGTGGGAGCCGTGGCTGCACGCCCTTCCGGTCGAGTTCGACTCCGCGGAGCGGGTGATCGAGGAGTTCGGGCCCGTCGCGGGGCGGTACTTCCTGGAGGCCTTCGACCGGACCGCCACCGGGTGGCGCCTGCACGGTCACCCCGCCCGGTGGATCGAGATCGCCGCCGAATGGGGCACCCGCGACTTCTGGGAGCAGTGGCGGGCGGTGCGCGCCCCGGCGCTGCTCATCGAGGCGGGCCATTCGGTCACACCGGCGGGGCAGATGCGCGAGATGGCCGAAACCCAGCCCGCCGCAAAGTATTTGCATGTCGAAGACGCCGGTCACCTGATCCACGACGAAGCGCCGCGGGCGTACCGCGAGGCGGTCGAGTCTTTCTTGACGACGTTGCCCGCGCGCGACTGAACACCGGCGATCCAGCTCGCTCGACGTGAACGCCGCAGCACAATATGATAAATTCTTCAATCGTTCAAACGTAGGAAGTTCGTAGTCTTCAGGAGCAGGATCGTGACGGAGCCGCTGTACAAGCTCAAGGCGGAGTTCTTCAAGACCCTGGGGCATCCAGCGCGGATCCGGATCCTGGAGCTGCTGGTGACGGGCGACAAGTCGGTCGCCGAATTACTGCCGGAGGTCGGGCTCGAAGCCTCGAACCTGTCCCAGCAGCTCGGCGTCATGCGCCGGGCCGGTGTGGTCGACGCGCTGCGCGACGGCAACACGATGATCTATTCGATCGCCTCACCGGACATCGCCGAACTGTTGATGGTGGCGCGCAAGGTTCTCACCGGCGTGCTCAGCGACCGTGTGGCGATGCTGGAGGACCTGCGGTCCGGCGGTGCGGAGTAGCGCGCATGGGCTGGTTCAGCAAAGCCTTGAAGGTCGGCCGAATCGCCGAACCCGCGCCGCCCGCGCCGGCGCCGGCGACCAATCCGCCTGCCGGAGTGCGCGGTTCGCTCCAGATCCGCCACGTCGACGCGGGGTCCTGCAACGGGTGCGAGGTGGAGATCTCGGGCGCGTTCGGGCCGGTGTATGACGCCGAGCGGTTCGGTGCCCGCCTGGTGGCGTCGCCGCGGCACGCGGATGCGCTGCTGGTGACCGGCGTCGTGACGCACAACATGGCCGGCCCGTTGCGGGCCACGATCGAGGCCACCCCGTTGCCGCGTCGGGTGATCGCGTGCGGGGACTGCGCCATCAACCGAGGGGTCTTCGCCGGCGCCTATGGCGTGGCGGGCGCGGTCGGCGAGCTGGTGCAGGTGGACATGGAAATCCCGGGCTGCCCGCCGTCGCCGAGCGAGATCGTCGCGGCCCTGCGGGCGGTGACCGGCAAATGACCGCGGCGTTGGCCACCCGCGCGGTGCCCGCCCCAGACGTGTTGCGCCGCAACGCCCCCGCGCCCGTCTGTGCGGGCGCGCTGACCGCGCTGCTGGGTGCCGGCGGGGTGTGGGCCGGCGCGCTGGGAATGTTCGGTCCGGTGCGCGCCGTCCGCATCGGGTGGTTGCTTCCGTTGTCGGGCGTCGAGCTCAGCCTCGATCCGCTGGGCGGATTCTTCATGGCGCTCACGGGAGCCGTCGCAATCGTGGCCGGGCTGTACACGATCGGGTATGCCCGGCGCGAGCAGCTGGGGCCGGTCACCCTGGCGGTGCTTCCGGCGTTTGTCGCGGCGATGTTGCTGGTGCCGGCGGCGGCGTCGGTCACCACCTTCCTGCTGGTGTGGGAGTTGATGGCGGTCGCGTCTCTGGTGTTGGTGCTCGCCCACCACACTCGGCCGGAGGTCCGTTCCGCTGCGTTGGTGTACGCGGTGATGACCCAGTTGGGCTTCGTGGCGATCCTGGTCGGCCTGATGGTGTTGTCGGCTGCCGGCGCGGCGGACCGGTTCGCCGACTTGCACCGGATACCCCAGGGCGCGTGCACCGCGGTGTTCCTGTTGACCCTGGCGGGCTTCGGCTCGAAGGCGGGGCTGGTGCCGCTGCACGCGTGGCTGCCGCGCGCCCACCCGGAGGCGCCGAGCCCGGTGTCGGCGCTGATGAGCGCGGCGATGGTCAACCTCGGCGTCTACGGCATCTGCCGCGTCGATCTGCAACTGCTCGGCCCGGGTCCGCGCTGGTGGGGGCTGACCATGATGGTCGTCGGCGGGTTGTCGGCCCTCTACGGCGTGGTGCAGGCGTCGGTGGCCACCGATCTCAAACGGCTCCTGGCGTATTCGACGACCGAGAACCTCGGGTTGATCACCCTGGCGCTGGGCGGCGCCACGCTGTTCGCGGCCGCGGGCGCGAACGGCCCGGCGACGATCGCGGCGGCCGCCGGCATGCTGCACCTCGTCGCCCACGCGGCGTTCAAGAGCCTCGGATTCCTCGCCGCGGGATCGGTGTTGGCCGCGACCGGGCTGCGCGACCTGGACCGGCTGGGCGGCCTGGCCCGCCGCATGCCGGCGACGACAATCCTGTTCGGGGTGGCCGCGCTGGGGGCATCCGGATTGCCGCTGGGCGCCGGATTCGTCAGCGAGTGGCTGCTGCTGCAGTCGCTGATCCACACGGCGCGAGAGCATTCCGCCGTCCTGGCGTTGACGACGCCGCTGGCGGTGGGCGCGGTGGCGCTCACCACGGGTCTCGGCGTGGCGGCGATGGTCAAGGCGTTCGGGATCGGGTTCTTGGCGCGGCCGCGCTCGGAGCGGGCCGCCCGGGCTCGGGAGTCGCCGCGCACCATGGTGGCCGGGATGGGGATCGCGGCCGCGGCCTGTCTGGTGCTGGCGGTGGCACCCTCGGCCGTCGGGCCCGCGCTGGGCCGGGCGATCGCGGCGCTCCCGGCGGCCCGGACGGTGCAATTCAGCGGTATCGGCGCTGTGGTGCGGCTGCCCGGCCTGCCGGGGTCGATCGCACCCGGGGTGATCGCGGCCGGCGTCGTGCTGGCCGCGCTGGTCGCGGCCGTGCTCGCCCGTTGGCGGTCCGGCCGTCGCCCGGCGCCCGCCACACTGCCGCTATGGGCTTGTGGCGCAAACGATCTCACGTCTCGAATGCAGTACACCGCCACGTCGTTCGCCGAGCCGCTGCAAAGAATCTTCGACGACGTGCTGCGCCCCGACACCGACGTCGAAGTCACCCACACCGCCGAGTCGCGTTATCTGGCCGACAAGATCACCTACCGGACCAGAATCGCCGACGCGATCGAGGAACGCTTATATCCGCCGGTGATCCGTGCGGTCGCGGCCGCGGCCGGATTGGTGCGCCGCGCCCACCCGGGCAGCGTGCACCTGTACCTGGCCTACGGCGCGCTCGGTGTGCTGATCGTCCTGGTGGTCGCCCGATGAACGCCCTGTCCTACGCCGCGGGTGCGGCTCAGATCGGCGGCGTGCTGGCCGGCGCGCCGCTGGTGGTCGGGCTGACCCGGCAGGTCCGCGCCCGGTGGGAGGGCCGCGTCGGCGGCGGCGTCCTGCAGCCGTGGCGCGACATCATCAAACAGCTTGGCAAACAACGGATCACCCCACGCGGCACAACGCTGGTGTTCGCGGCCGCACCCGCTATCGTCGCCGGGACCACACTGCTGATCGCCGCGATCGCGCCGCTGGTCGCCACCGGATCGCCACTGGACGCCGGCGCCGACCTGTTCGCCGTGGTCGGACTGCTGTTCGTCGGGACCGTCGCGCTGACCCTGGCCGGCATCGACACCGGCACCTCGTTCGGCGGCATGGGCGCCAGCCGCGAGATCACCATCGCCGCACTCGTCGAACCCACCATCTTGCTGGCGGTCTTCGCCCTGTCCATGCCGGCCGGATCGGCGAATCTCGGTGCGCTGGTGGCGCATACGGTCGCCCATCCCGGGCAGGTGGTGTCGCTGGCCGCGGTGCTGGCCTTCACCGCGCTGGTGATCGTGATCGTCGCCGAGACCGGGCGGCTGCCGGTGGACAACCCGGCCACCCATCTCGAGCTGACGATGGTCCACGAGGCGATGATCCTCGAATACGCCGGTCCGCGGCTGGCCCTGGTCGAGTGGGCGGCGGGGATGCGACTCACCGTGCTGCTGGCGCTGCTGGCAAACCTGTTCGCGCCGTGGGGCATTGCCGGCGGCCGGCCCGGCGCCGTGGACATTGTCGTCGGCCTCGCGGCGGTGACGGTCAAGGTCGCAGTGCTGGCGGGACTGCTGGCCACCGTCGAGGTGTTCGTCGCCAAGTTGCGGCTGTTCCGGGTCCCCGAGTTGCTGGCCGGGTCGTTCCTGTTGGCGTTACTCGCGGTCGTCGCCGCCAACTTCTTCGTGGTGCCGGCATGACGTACGGCACGTTCTCGGTACTGGTCGACCTCGCCGCGGGCGGCCTGCTGCTGGCCGCGGTGCTGATCGTGTGGCGCCGCGACCTGGTCGCCATCATCCGGCTGCTGGCGTGGCAGGGCGCCGCCCTGGCGGCCATCCCGGTGCTGCGCGGGGTGTACGACCACGACCGCGCGCTCGTCGGCGTCGGCGTGGCCGTGCTGATCCTGCGGGTTGCGGTGCTGCCGCGGCTGCTGGCCCGCGCCGGCAGCGCCGAATCGCGGTCGCGCCGGGAAGCCACCCCACTGGTGAACACCGCCACGTCGCTGCTCATCACCGCCGCGCTGACGCTGGCCGCGTTCGCCGCCACCGGACCCCTGGTGAACCTGCAGCCCGCCGCCACGACCACCGCGGTGCCGGCCGCCACCGCGGTGGTGCTCATCGCCCTGCTCGTGATGGTCACCCGGCGGCACGCGGTGTCGCAGGCGGCGGGATTCCTCATGCTGGACAACGGGATCGCCGCCACCGCGTTCCTACTCACCGCCGGAGTTCCGCTGATCGTCGAACTCGGCGCCTCGCTGGACGTGTTGTTCGCCGTCATCGTGATCGGCGTGCTGACGGGCCGGCTGTCGCACGCCTTCGGCGGTGCCGACCTGGACGCGCTGCAGGAGCTGCACGACTGATGACCGGTTTACTGCTCGCCGCGATCCTCACCCCCGTCAGTGCCTCGGTGGCCGTTCTGGTCGCCGGGTGGCGCCGGGCGACCGCGACGCTGATCGTCGGATCGGCGGTGACGGTGCTGGCGTGCGGCGCGGCGCTCGCGTTCGATGTCGGATCCGGCACGCGGTTGGCGTTGGGCGGGCTGTTGCGGGTCGACGCGCTCACCGCCACGATGCTGATCATCATCGGAATCGTCGCCACACTGGCCACCTGGGCCAGCATCGGCTACCTCGACGCCGAGCTCGCGCACGGCCACACCGATTCGCGCGGGGCCCGGGTGTACGGGGCCCTGACGGCGGGCTTTTTGGCCGCGATGGTTGTCGCCGTGTGCGCCAACAACATCGGCGTGATCTGGATCGCGATCGAGGCCACCACGGTGATCACCGCCTTCCTGGTCGGACACCGCCGCACCCGAAGCGCGCTCGAAGCGACCTGGAAGTACGTCGTGATCTGCTCGGTCGGCATCGCCGTCGCCTTCCTGGGCACGGTGCTGCTCTATTACGCCGCCGAGCATGCCGGCGCGCCGGCCGCCGAGCGCCTGAACCTCGACGTGCTGGCGGCGCACGCCGGCGGGCTCGATCGCGACATCGCCCGGCTGGCGGGCGGATTGCTGCTCATCGGCTACGGTGCCAAGGCCGGGTTGTTCCCGTTCCACACCTGGTTGGCCGACGCCCACAGCCAGGCGCCGGCGCCGGTTTCGGCGCTGATGAGTGGGGTGCTGTTGTCGGTGGCCTTCTCGGTGTTGATTCGCCTCAAGCCGGTCATCGCGGGCGCCACCGGGCCCACGTTCATGCGGTCGGGCCTGCTGGTGATCGGGCTGGCGACGCTGGTAATCGCCGCGCTGATGCTGACGGTGACACCGGACATCAAACGCATGCTGGCCTATTCGTCCATGGAGAACATGGGACTGATCGCAATCGCCGCGGCGGCCGGCACCTCGCTGGCCATCGCCGCGCTGCTGCTGCACGTCCTGGCTCACGGGATAGGCAAGACGGTGCTCTTCCTGGCGAGCGGCCAGCTGCAGGCCGCCCACGACTCGACCAAGATCGCCGACATCACCGCGGTGCTGAGGCGTTCCCGCCTCATCGGTGTGTCACTGGCCGTCGGTGTGGTGGTCCTGCTCGGCCTGCCGCCGTTCGCGATGTTCGCCAGCGAGCTGGCCATCGCCCGTTCCCTCGCCGACGCCCGGCTCACCTGGGCCCTCGCCGCCGGCATGCTGCTGGTCGCGATCGCCTTCGCCGCGCTGGCCCGCAACGCGGGCCGTATCCTGCTGGGCGGCCCGGGCGCCGCGCCACGGATCGCGGTCCCGCGAACGGTGGCGGCCGCCCTGGCCGTCGGCATCGCCGCATCGATCACCCTCGGTGTCACCGCCGGCCCGCTCACCGACCTGTTCACGATCGCGGCCCGCGAGGTCGGGGGACCGCGGTGAGGCCGCAATGGCAGCGTCACCGGCTGTCCCAGGACCGGCTGGCGGATACGGCTGAGGACCTGCTGGGCAGAGGGTTTCGGCTGGGCCTGGTGGCCGCGCACGACGACGGCGCCGCCTTCCGTGTCGTCTACCTGTTCCTGGCCGGGTGGCCGGATCGCCGCGTCGAGCTGGAATGCGTTGTGCCGAAGGATGATCCGGTGGTTGGATCGCTGGCCTACCTGTCGTTCGCCGCCAGCCGCTTCGAGCGGGAAATGGCCGACCTGTACGGAATCCGGTGCGTCGGGCATCCCAAGGCGCGCCGCCTGGTGCGGCACGCCCACTGGCCCGAAGAGTGGTACCCGATGCGCGGCGACGCGCCGCCCGCCCCTGAATTCGATGGTGCGGGCCGGTTTCCGTTTGTCACCGTCGAGGGGCCCGGGGTCTACGAAATCCCGGTGGGTCCCGTGCACGCCGGACTGATCGAACCCGGCCATTTCCGGTTCTCCGTCGCCGGCGAAACCGTGCTGCGGCTCAAGGCCCGCTTGTGGTTCGTCCACCGGGGCATGGAGAAGCTTTTTCACGGCCGGCCCGCCGGCGGCGCGGTCGATCTGGCCGAACGCGTCAGCGGCGACACCTCCGTCGGGCACGCGCTCGCCCACTGTCTGGCCGTCGAGGACGCGCTCGGGATGGAACTTCCCGACGAAGTGCACCGGTTGCGGGCACTCCTGGTCGAACTCGAACGGCTCTACAACCACGCCGCCGACTTGGGGGCACTGGCCAACGACGTCGCTTTTTCGCTCGCGAACGCGCACGCGCAACGCATCCGCGAAGAGTTGTTGCGACTCAACGCCACAGTGACCGGGCATCGGCTGCTGCGCGGCGCCGTCCGCCCGGGCGCCGTCACACTGCGGGCGCTGCCCGATGTCGCCGCGCTGCGGCGGATCGCCGACGACCTCGCCGAGATCGCCGAACTGACGCTCGGCAACACCGTGGTGTACGACCGGTTCGCCGGGACCGCCGCCCTGCACCGCGACGACGCGCACGCCCTCGGCTGCCTGGGCTACGTAGCGCGGGCGAGCGGCATGCGCACGGACGCCCGCGTCGAACACCCCACCGTCGCGCTCCCCGTCACCGAGATCGGCGCCGCCGCGGGTGACGTGCTGGCCCGCTACACCGTGCGGCGCGACGAATTCGCCGCGTCCACCGAACTGGCGTGTCACCTGATCGAATCACACTGCGGCCCAATCGAATACGACGTCGAGGCATCGGCGCCGCGGATGCCCCGCAGCGGCATCGGCATCGTCGAGGGCTGGCGCGGGACCATCGTGCACCGCGTCGAGACCGACCCCGCCGCTCGGCTCACCCGCGCGAAGATCGTCGACCCGTCGTGGTTCAACTGGCCGGCGCTGCCGGTTGCGATGGCCGACACGATCGTCCCCGACTTCCCGCTGGCCAACAAGAGCTTCAACCAGTCCTACGCCGGCAATGATCTCTGACGAGCGTTGACCCCCGGCTACGCTTCGCCCAGCAATGCGAAACGGCCGTCGGCCGTCCGGGTCACCAGGCCGTCGGCCAGCAGCGAATCCAGTGCCCGGTCGCGCTGGGTGGTGTCGGTCAGCCACGCCACGTCTAGCTCCGCCCGCGTCACCGGGGAATCGTTGGCGCGCAACACATCCAGCAACCTGCCGCGGACCTGACGGTCGGTTCCGGCGTAGGTCTGCACCCGCCGCGCCGGCCCCTGCGCCGGGGCGTAGCCGGCGTCCCGCCACGCGCACCGGGTGAGCGGGCACAACCCGCACCGCGGCGCCCGCGCCGTGCACACCGTCGCGCCCAGCTCCATCAGTGCCACCGAAAACCGCGGTGCCGCATCGTCGACCGGCAGCAGCGCGTCCACGTCGGCGTGGTCGCGGGTCGCGGACGGGTTCCCGGCATCCGCCCGCCCGTGCACGGCCCGAGCGACGACCCGGCGCACGTTGGTGTCCACCACCGGAACCCGTTGGTGGTAGGCGAAACAGGCGACGGCGCGCGCGGTGTAGCTGCCGATGCCGGGCAGGGTCAGCAGGGTGTCGACCTCGGCCGGGACGACATCGCCGTGCTCGCGCGCGATGACGGTCGCGCATTCGTGCAAGCGCTTCGCCCGCCTCGGGTAACCCAGCTTGCCCCAGGCCCGCAACACGTCGGCCGCGCTGGCCGCCGCGGTCGCCGACGGGGTGGGCCAGCGCGACACCCAGTCCGACCAGATCGGCAGCACCCGCGACACCGGCGTCTGCTGCAGCATGAATTCACTGACCAGGATCTGCCACGCGCTGACGCCGGGCCCCCGCCAAGGCAGGTCGCGACGGGATCGTTCGTACCAGTCGAGCAACTCGTCGGCTGAAATATTTGGCCGCCCGTTTACCAGCGGATGCGGCATGATGTCAGCCATGCCTAACACCAGTCCGGTAACCGCATGGAAAGCACTCAAAGAGGGTAACGAGCGATTCGTCGCCGGGAGGCCCCAGCATCCCAGCCAGAGTGTCGAACACAGGGCCAGCCTGGCCGGTGGGCAGAAGCCGACCGCGGTCGTGTTCGGCTGCGCAGACAGCCGGGTGGCGGCCGAGCTCATCTTCGACCAGGGTCTGGGCGACATGTTCGTGGTGCGCACCGCCGGACAGGCCATCGACTCGGCGGTGCTGGGCTCCATCGAGTTCGCCGTGACGGTCCTCGACGTGCCGCTCATCGTCGTCCTGGGCCACGACAGCTGCGGTGCCGTCAAGGCCGCCCTGGCCGCCATCAACGAAGGGTCGATACCCGGTGGTTTCGTGCGCGACGTGGTGGAGCGGGTCGCGCCCTCGATCCTGATGGGCCGCCGGGACGGGCTGAGCCGCGTCGACGAGTTCGAGGAACGGCATGTGCGGGAAACGATCGCCCAGCTCGTGTCGCGTTCGTCGGCGATCGCCGAGCGGATTGGCGAGGGCACCCTGGCGGTCGCCGGCGCCACCTACCACCTGGCCGACGGGCGGGCGGCGCTGGTCGACCACGTCGGCGACATCGGCGAATAGCGGGGAGTAAACGACTTTCTGGGCCTGTCACTAACACGACGGTCGGCCAGCAAACCCCGCGACACGCCGGGGCGGGTCAGGCAACTCGGCGTGACCTGGGCCTACGCTGCAAACGTGCTGGATCTGGAACCGCGTGGCCCGCTACCCACCGAGATCTATTGGCGGCGCCGTGGCCTGGCCGTGGGCGTCGCGGTCGTCGTCGTCGGGATCGTGGTCGCCGCGGTCATCGCCTTCATGGGACACAACTCGGGCGCCAAGCCCGCCAGTGTCGACAAGCCCAATTCCGCTCAGAGCAAGCCCGGTTCGCCCGCCCCGCAGGCGCCTCCGCCGGCGGCCCCCGGGGAGCAGCCCAACCCGGCTGTGCCGCAGCAGGGGCAGAACCCCGAGATGCCCACCCCCACCGCGGCGGTGCAGCCGCCGCCGGTGCTGAAAGAGGGCGACGACTGCCCCGATTCGACGCTGGCCGTCAAGGGCCTGACCAACGCGCCTCAATACTTCATCGGTGATCAGCCGAAGTTCACCATGGTCGTCACCAACATCGGCCTGGTGTCCTGCAAGCGCGACGTGGGTGCCGCGGTGCTGGCGGCCTACGTGTACTCGCTGGACAACAAGCGGCTGTGGTCCAACCTGGACTGCGCGCCGTCCAACGAGACGCTGATCAAGACCTTCACCCCGGGCGAGCAGGTGACTACCGCGGTGACGTGGACGGGGATGGGGTCGGCGCCGCACTGCCCGCTGCCGCGGCCGGCGATCGGCCCGGGCACCGGGCCCGGCGGCGGGGGCGGCTGGTTCATGATGAACGGAACCGGCTGCGAACGCAGGTTGCCCAGCTGCACCACGAGGTTGTAGGTGCCCGGGCCGATCGCCGGCCGCGGCAGCGGGCAGTGCGGCGCCGACCCCATCCCCGTCCACGTCACCGCGGTAG
>NZ_LZJG01000321.1:0-664 GCF_001667785.1 Mycobacterium sp. E3247
TGCGGGTGCGGATCGCGAAGATGATCAGCGTCTGCGTCGCAAGCGATTCCACGAACCACCCGGTGCGGAACTCGATCGCGCCGGCGTGCAGCACGCCCAGCATCAACCCGAACGTCAGGAAGTCGAACAGCGAGCTGATCGGTCCGAAGATCAGCATGAACCGGCGGATGAACGCGACGTTCCAGTGCGACGGCGCGTGCAGCTGCTCGGCGTCGACCCTGTCGGTGGGGATCGCCAGCTGCGAGGAGTCGTATAACAGGTTGCCCAGCAAGAGCTGGCTGGCCAGCATCGGCAGGAACGGCAGAAACGCCGACGCCGCCGCGGCGCTGAACGTGTTGCCGAAATTGCTTGATGTGCCCATGAATACGTACTTGATCGTGTTGGCGAAAATCCTTCTGCCCGTTGCTACCCCGGTGGCCAGCACGCCCAGATCCTTTTCCAGCAGCACCACGTCGGCAGCGTCCTTCGCCACATCGGTTGCGCTGTCGACGGAGATCCCGACGTCGGCGGCATGCAGAGCCAGCGCGTCGTTGACTCCATCGCCGAGGAACCCCACCGATCGGCCGGTGCGCCGCGCCGCGGTGATGAGCCGCGCCTTCTGCTCCGGCGAGATGCGGGCGAAGATGGTGTAATTCTGTGCGGCGTGCTCGAATTCTTCGTCGCC
>NZ_LZJG01000322.1:0-56613 GCF_001667785.1 Mycobacterium sp. E3247
CGAGATCAGCGGATGGAGCCTGGAGATCGCGCCCGAGGCGCTCAACTGCGCGGCGCCCGACACCGGGAACATGGAGACGCTGCACCTGTTCGCCACCGAGGAGCAGCGCAAGCAGTGGCTGGAGCCATTGCTGGGCGGCGAGATCCGCAGCGCCTTCTCCATGACCGAACCGGCGGTCGCCAGCAGCGACGCGCGCAACATCGAGACCTCCATCGTGCGCGACGGCGGCGACTACGTCATCAACGGCCGCAAGTGGTGGACCTCCGGCGCGTCGGACCCGCGCTGCAAGATCCTGATCGTCATGGGCCGCACCAACCCGGACGCGGCGAGCCACCAGCAGCAGTCGATGGTGCTGGTGCCGATCGACACCCCCGGCGTGACGGTCGTCCGCTCCACCACGGTCTTCGGCTACCAGGACCAGCCCGGCCACTGCGAGATCATCTACGACAACGTCCGGGTGCCGGTCACCAACCTGCTCGGCGAGGAGGGCGGCGGTTTCGCGATCGCCCAGGCCCGGCTCGGGCCGGGCCGCATCCACCACTGCATGCGCGCGCTCGGCGGGGCCGAGCGCGCGCTGGCCCTCATGGTGGACCGGGTGCAGAATCGGGTGGCGTTCGGCCGCCCGCTGGCCGAACAGGGCGTGGTGCGAGAGGCGATCGCCAAGTCGCGCAACGAGATCGACCAGGCGCGGCTGTTATGCCATAAGGCGGCGTGGACAATCGACCAGCACGGCAACAAGGCCGCGCACACGTTGGTGTCGCAGATCAAGGCGGTGGCGCCGCAGGTGGCCTGCAATGTGATCGACCGTGCCATCCAGGTGCACGGTGCCGCCGGGGTCAGCGAGGACACGGTGCTGGCCCGGTCGTACGGCTGGCATCGGGCCATGCGCCTGTTCGACGGCCCCGACGAGGTGCACATGCGGACCATCGCGCGCGCCGAACTCGGCGCGGAGAAGTCTCCGCTCGCCGCGGCGGTCACACATGACTGAAACACTGCGGGAACTGTCCGGCGCATGGAACTTTCGCGATGTCGCCGACGAGACGCCCGGGCTTCGCCCCGGGCGGGTGTTCCGCTCCGGCGAGTTGAGCCGTCTCGACGACGCCGGCCGCGCGACGCTGCGCGAGTTGGGTATCACCGACGTGGCCGATCTGCGCGCCGCCCGGGAGGTCGCCCGCCGCGGCCCGGGACTGGTTCCCGACGGCGTCGACGTCCACCTACTGCCGTTCCCAGACCTCGGTGACGAGGACCAGCCGAGCGACGACGACGCGCCGCACGAAACCGCGTTTCGGCGGCTGTTCCAGGGCGATCCCGACCAATCCGACGAGGCCGTCAACGAGGCCGCCGTCCGCCACATGATCGACGAATATCGGCAATTCCCGTTTCGCAACGGAGCGCAACGCGCTGTGCGGCATGTCTTTTCGTTATTGGCGGCCGGGCATTCGGTGCTCACCCACTGCTTTGCGGGCAAGGACCGCACCGGCTTCGTGATCGCCACGGTGCTGGAAACGGTCGGCATCGACCGCGACACCATCGTCGCCGACTACCTGCGCAGCAACGCCGCGGTACCGCAACTGCGAGACCACATCTACGAGATGATCCAACAGCGTTCCGACGTCGATCTGACCCCGGAGGTCGTCACGTTCACCAAGGCGCGGCTAGCTGACGGTGTCCTCGGCGTCCGGCCGGAGTACCTGGAGGCCGCGCGCCAAGCCATCGATGAGGCGCACGGCTCGCTGGACGAATACCTGCGCGACGCAGGTATTGCGCAGGCGGATGTCGACCGCCTGCGCAACGAACTGCTCGCCTGATCCCGCGGCTACAGCTTGAAGTTGGCCTGCTTGGCCGCGGAGAGGTCGTCGATCTCGGCCCAGTGCGAGGCGACATCCTCGACCGTCGGCGGCTTGTCGAAGTTGGCGCCCTCGTTCTGGAAGAGCGCCACCCGCTGCACCTTGCCCCCGCCGACGACGAAAACCGATGCGTTGTTGGCGTTTTCCTCGGTGCACAGGTAGGCCACCACCGGCGCGACGTACTCGGGCGTCAGCTTCTCGAGCACCTCCTTGGGCAGGATGTCCTCGGTCATCCGGGTGGCGGCGATCGGCGCGACGGCGTTGGCGTGGATGTTGTACTTCGCCCCCTCCTGCGCCAGCGTGTTGATCATGCCGACCAGGCCGAGCTTGGCCGCCCCGTAGTTGGTCTGCCCGAAGTTGCCGAACAGGCCACTGGTGGAGGTGGCGACGACGACCCGGCCGTAGCTCTGCTCGCGGAAATGCGGCCAGGCGGCGCGCAGCACGTTGTAGCCGCCGTACAGGTGCACCTTGAGCACGGCGTCCCAGTTCTCGTAGGTCATCTTGTGAAACGTGCCGTCGCGCAGGATGCCCGCGTTGCTCACCACGCCGTGCACCGCGCCGAACTCGTCGAGCGCCGTCTTGATGATGTTGGCCGCGCCCTCGGGTTCGGCGACGCTGTCGTAGTTGGCGACGGCCCGGCCACCCGCTTCCTTGATCTCGTTGACGACGTGGTCGGCCATGTTGTGGCCGGCGCCGGTGCCGTCGCGGGCGCCGCCGAGGTCGTTCACGACGACACTGGCGCCCTCACGGGCGAGGGTCAGGGCGTATTCACGCCCCAGTCCCCCACCGGCTCCGGTGACGACGATGACGCGGTCCTGCACTCCTGGCATCAGGTTCCTCTCTAAGGTGAAAACGACGTCCTAGCAAGCGATTTCGAGGTCTCAGAACATCCTGCGGGCCATCTTGAAGGCCCGCGCCGTGTAGGGCGGGTAGATGAAGCTCGACAGGTCGGGCCGGGTCGGCTTGGTCAACACCGACTTGCGGTGGCTGAACTCCTCGAAACCGTAGCGCCCGTGATAGGCACCCATCCCCGACGCGCCGACACCGCCGAACGGCAGCTTGGCCGTCGACACCTGGAAGGCCAGGTGGTTGACCAGCATGCCGCCGGCCGGCACCTCCTTGATCACCCGCTCGCGGGTCTCCCGCGTCTTGGTGAACAGGTAGGCCGACAGCGGCTTGGGTCGCGAGTTGACGAAACGTATTGCGTCGTCCAGGGATTGGACCGTGATCACCGGCAGCACCGGCCCGAAGATCTCGTTCTGCATCAACGGGCCGTCCGGGTCGGGGTCGACCACGACGGCGGGCTGGATCCGCAGGCTCGACGGGTCGCACTTGCCACCGACGATGACCTTGCCGTCGCCGCCGGCCAGGTAGCCGCTGATCCGGTCGAACTGACGCTGGTTGACGATCCGCATGCCGTTGGGCTTGTCGGAGGTGAACTTGGTGATGGCCGCGCCGATCTTGCTCACCAGCTCGTCGCGAACCTTGGCGTCCGCCAACACATAATCAGGGGCGACGCAGGTCTGGCCGGCGTTCAGCAGCTTCATCCAGGCGATCCGCTTGGCCGCGACGTCCACGTCGGCGTCGGCCGCCACGATCACCGGGCTCTTGCCGCCGAGCTCCAGCGTGCACGGCGTCAGGTGGGGTGCGGCGCCTTCGTAGACCTTGCGACCGATCTCGGTGCCGCCGGTGAACAGCACGCGGTCCAGGCCCTGCGCGATGAGCTCCTGGCTGACCGAACCGTCACCCTCGACGACGGCGATCGCGTCGTTGTCGAGGTATTTGGGCACCAGCTCGGCCATCAGGTGCGCGGACGCCGCGGCGATCTCCGAGGGCTTGAGGATGACGGCATTGCCCGCGGCGATCGCACCGACCGCCGGACCCAGCGTCAGGTAGAACGGGTAATTCCACGCGCCGATGATCAGCACCGTGCCGTACGGCTCGTATTCGATCCAACCGCGGCCGGGCAGCTGCGGCATCTCGAGCAGCTGGTACTTGCGGCGCGTCCACCTGCGCACCCGCTTGGCCGCATACTTCGCCTCGCCGGCCGTGGTCGCGACGTCGGCGATGAACGCCTCGAACGGGCTGCGGTCCAGATCCTGTGCGAGGGCGTCCGCGATGGCCGCCTCGTTCTCTTCCATCAGCTTGGCCAGCTGCAGCAACTGCCGCTTGCGCCACTCGATGTCGCGGGTGCGGCCGGTGGCAAAGGTCTTGCGCAGCCGCTCCACCGTCGCGGGCACGTTCGCCGGCTGCGGACCCGGCGCCCCATTGGTGGCGGATGTCGTGGGTGTAACCGATTCGGTGGTCATCATTGTCCTTCCCTGCTTCGGTCATCCCGGAGGCGTCCGCGCTCGCGGCCCGCGACGCTCGTGGGTGATAACCGCGATCCTAACCATCCGGTTGGGAGAGCAGTAGAAAGGATCCGGCCGACCCCCACGACCGTCGCGCAGCCGCCGGCGGCTCGGAAGATCGTCAGGCAGCGGGAGTTGTCCGCGGGCGGAGACTTACAGCCGCTCGGCCACGACGAAGTCGGAGAAGGCGTCGTCGTCGTCGGCCAGCGTGACGTTCGCGATCCAGCGGCCCAGCCGGCGCATCTCGTCCGTCGAGCGCTGCGCGTGCGCCCGCCAGCCGTGGTTGTTCAGCCACTGCGTGACGTCCGCCCGATGCTCGTCGCGGTACATCAGTTCCCCGACGTCGACCGTCTCTTCGATGCCGAGCTCGTCGGCGACCTTGTGGAACCGCTCACGCATCTGCTGGCGGCGCTCGTCGGCGTGCGCGGGCGCGGTCTCGGCCGAGACGCGGCTCCCCGCCGGGCTGAGCTCGCCGATCTGGGTGAACAGCCGGTCCTGCGCCTCGGCCGGCAGGTACATCAGCAAGCCCTCGGCCAGCCACGCGGTCGGCGCCGTCGGGTCGAAGCCCGCCGCGCGCAGCGCGGCCGGCCAGTCCTGCCGCAGGTCGATGGCCACCGCGCGCCGGTCGGTCGACGGGGTCACGCCGTTTTCCGCGAGCGTCGCGGACTTGTACTCGAGCACCTGGGGCTGGTCGATCTCGTACACCACGGTGCCCGCAGGCCAGTCGAGCCGGTACGCGCGCGAATCCAGGCCCGACGCCAGGATCACCACCTGCCGGATTCCGGCGGCGACGGCGTCTTTGAAGTAGGTGTCGAAGAAGTGGGTGCGCACGGCCTGGTAGCCGCGCATGTGCTCGAGCTGCGCCGCGGAGTCGGCGTCGAGAGCTTCGATCTTGGCCGCGACCTCGGGGTCGAGCATGTGCTCCCACAACACCCCCGCGCCGGCGTTGGTCACCAGAAGCTTGGCGTAGGGATCGCGGATGAGGGCGTCGGGCCGTTCGGTTTCGACGGCCCGGGCCGCGGCCACCATGACCGCCGTGCTGCCGACACTGGTCTTGATGTCCCAGGTGTCGTCGTGGGTGCGCAGTGAGCTCATCGCGTTGCTCCTCGGGTCGTGGGGCGAAAGGGTGAAAGTCTTACGAGGCCGGCCCACCGAGACGCGCCCGCAGCAGCGTGCTGCGCACGGCCTCCTCGGCCAGGTCTTCGGGTACCGGGCGGCCCAGCCGGGCCATCTCGTCGCGGTTGTCGACGGTCTCCACCTGCCAGCCGTGGTCGCTCAGCCACTGGCCGGCGTCCGAACGGTCCGGCTCGTGGTAGGTCAGCGCCTGCACGTTGACGTCCAGCCCGAGCCGTTCCCGCATCCGCAGCCAGCGCTGCGAATTGCTCCGGGAGTTCAAGCCGAACGCCTCGATGGCGACCCGGCTCCCCGGGGCGCTGAGAGCGGTGAACATCTCGAAGAGGCGATCTTGCGCGTCGCTCGGCAGGTACGGCAGCAGGCCCTCGGCAAGCCAGGCGGTCGGCTGGGTGCGGTCGAATCCGGCCGCGGCCAACGCCGCCGGCCAGTCGTCGCGCAGGTCGACGGGAACCGGGCGGCGACTCGCCGTGGGAACGGCGCCGTGCTGCAGCAGGATTCCGGTCTTGTATTCGAGCACCTTGGGCTGGTCGATCTCGTACACCGCGGTGCCGTCCGGCCAGTTCAGGCGGTAGGCCCGGGAATCCAGCCCGGCCGCCAGGATGACCACCTGCCGGATCCCGGCCTTGACGGCCTCGTCGAAGTATTCGTCGAAGAAGTGCGTCCGCACGGCCTGGTAGTCGATACCGATGCGGTGCGCCCGGCGTCCCTGCTCGTCGCCGTCGAGCCAGGCCAACGTGGGGTCGGCAAGCCGGGCCCATGCCGGACCGGCCGACGAGACCAATAGGCCGGCGAACTGATCGCGGATCAGCGGATCGTTTCCCGCCGTCTCCGCGGCGCGCGACGCGGCGACGCCGAGCGCGGTGGCACCGACGAGTTCGGTGATGGTCCAGGTGTCCCCGGCTGATCTCAAAGAAGGCGGTATCGACGCGTCCAGGTCAGTCATGACCCGCCCATGCTACCCGGATAAGTTAGTTAGCCTATACGCTTTGTGGGCAACTTCACTGCGGGCTACGCGTCGGGCACGCGGAAGGCGCCTTCGAGCAGTCGGCGCATCATCCCGGTGATGGCCAGCAGGGCCTCGGGGGTCTGGACGAAGCCGGCGTACAAACCCACCCCGCACATCAGGACGACCAGTGCCTCGACCAACGCCGACGCGTCGAAGTCGGCCGGGACCTCACCCCGCCCGATTGCAGCATCGACGGCCCGGACTAAAAACTCCCGGACGATCCGGACAGAATCGTTTTCCGTCGTGTTCCATTCCGGATGGCGCTGCGACTCGAGTACTCCGGTGATAATCAGCGCCGACCCGGCGGGAGTGTCGGAATTGGCGCGCACCGCAACAGAAATGAACGCGGCGAGCTGCGCCGGCAGCGTGGCTTCCCGCTCGGCCTCTCTGATCCCGGTCCCGATGATGGCTTCGTTGGTTTGCTCCAGCACCTCTCGGTACAAGACCCGCTTGCTGGAGAAGTAATGGTTGATCGCCGGACGCGTCAGGTCGGCGCGGGCCGCGATGGCCTGGAAAGTCGCGCCGTCGTAGCCGCGTTCGCTGAACACCAGGCGAGCGGCCCGCATGATCCGCTGTCGCGTCTCGTCCGCCTTTGCGGCAGGGGGCCGTCCCGGCCGACGGCTGACCCGTGAAGACACCGTTAAAGTGTGCCACCGCCATGGTGCGGCATCAGCGCATTTGGCGGAATACTGCCGAATTTGCCGGCCTGGTAGTCCTCCAATGCTTCGACCAATTCCGCGCGGGAGTTCATCACGAAAGGCCCGTAGTGAAATACCGGCTCGCGAATGGGTTGGCCCCCCAGCAGCAGGACATCCATGGCCGTGATGCGCGCCGATTGCTGTGCCCGGTCGGCGCCCACGGTGATCCGATCTCCGGGCCCGAGCACCGCCAATTGCCCCGCGTGAATCGGGTGAGCGACCGGGCCGAGGTATCCGCTGCCCGACAGCACATAGATCAACGCGTTGAAATCGCGTCGCCACGGAAGGTTGATGCGGGCGCCGGGTTCGATCGTGGCGTGCGCGAGCGTGATCGGCGTGTGGGTGACGCCGGGCCCGCGGTGACCGTCGATCTCGCCCGCGATGATGCGGACCAGCGTCCCGCCGTCGTCGGAGGTGATCAACGCCGCGTCGCCCCCCTCGATGGCCTGATACCGGGGCGCCGCGAATTTGTCCCGCTTGGGCAGGTTCACCCACAACTGAATCCCGTGGAAGAGCCCGCCGCTGTCGACGAGTTCGGCGGGCGGCGTCTCGATGTGCAGGATGCCCGAACCGGCGGTCATCCACTGCGTCGCGCCGTCGGTGATCAGGCCGCCACCGCCGTGCGAATCCTGGTGGGCGAACTTGCCGTCGATCATGTAGGTGACGGTCTCGAACCCGCGGTGCGGGTGCCAGTCCGTTCCCCTCGGCTCGCCCGGCTGGTACTCCACCTCGCCCATCTGGTCCATGTGCACAAAGGGATCCAGGGCGGCGGCGCTGACCCCGGCGAAGGCCCGGACGACCGGAAAGCCCTCGCCCTCGTAGCCTCGCGGCCCGGTGGTGATCGATCGGACCGGCCGCTCGATGTCGGCGGGCGCGGCTGCTCCGACGCGCGGCAACGTGAGGGTGTTTGCGGTGATGGCGGGCATGTGAACCTCCGTAGTGAGAACTACCCGTATAACCGGACCGCGGTCCGATTATTCCGGCGGTGTGGTGCGGCGCGGCTGCATAGGATGGCTTGATGTCCGGGGGACGCGTGCCACGACCGGGAGACGGCAACGCGCCGTGACCGAACAGACGGATGACGAAACCCAGCCCGCGGCGGCGTCGACCCCCGGCGCCGGCGGACGATTCGGGGCCTCGATCAGGAGGTCCGGCTACCTGCAGAAGTGGTTGCTGCTGGGGGTCACGATCGGCGTCGTCGCCGGCCTGGGAGCCGTCGTCTTCTATTTGGCGCTGAGGTACACCGGCGAGTTCCTACTCGGCTATCTCGGGGGCTACCACATCCCGACGCCCGTGGGCGAGGGCGGCGGCCGCGGGGACTCCACTTTCCGCCGCGCCTGGGCCATCCCGTTGGTGACGACGGGTGGGGCGTTGATTTCCGCCTTCATCGTCGCGAAGCTCGCCCCGGAGGCCACCGGCCATGGGACCGACCAGGCCATCGAGGCCGTGCACGGTGATCCGCGCGCCATCCGCTTCCGCGCGGTGCTGGTGAAGATGGTGGCCAGCGCGCTGACGATCGGATCGGGCGGTTCGGCCGGGCGCGAGGGTCCGACGGCGCAGATCTCCGCGGGCTTCTGTTCTTTACTCGCTCGGCGGCTCCACCTGTCCGATGAGGACGGCCGCATCGCGGTGGCGCTGGGTATCGGCGCCGGCATCGGGGCGATCTTCGCCGCGCCACTCGGAGGGGCGGTGCTGGCCGCGTCGATCACCTACCGCGACGATTTCGACTATCGCTGTCTGCTACCGGGATTCATCACCTCCGGCACGGCCTACGCGGTGCTGGGCGCGTTCCTCGGCTTCGATCCGCTCTTCGGCTACATCGATGCCGAGTACCGATTCGAGAGGGCATGGCCCCTGCTGTGGTTCGTCGTCATCGGCCTGGCGGCTTTCGCGGTCGGTTACCTCTACGCGCGCACATTCCACGCCGCGGTGCGCCTCACCCGCCGACTGCCAGGCGGCCCGGTGCTGAAACCGGCGAGCGGCGGGCTTCTCGTCGGATTGCTGGGGCTGGTGATTCCCCAGATCCTCAGTAGCGGCTACGGGTGGGCGCAGCTGGCGGCCGACCGGGGGTCACTATTGGCCATCCCGCTGTGGATAGTCGTCGTGCTGCCGGTCGCCAAGATCGTCGCCACGTCACTGTCGATCGGCACCGGCGGCTCCGGTGGACTCTTCGGGCCGGGAATCGTGATCGGCGCCTTCGTCGGGGCCGCGGTCTGGCGCCTGGGCGAGCTGTCCGGCCTGCCCGGTGTTCCGCACGATCCCGGGATCTTCGTCGTGGTCGGCATGATGACGTGCTTCGGAAGCGTGGCGCGGGCGCCGCTCGCGATCATGATCATGGTCGCCGAGATGACCGGTTCGTTCTCGGTCGTGCCCGGGGCGATCCTCTCCGTCGGCATCGCCGCGCTGCTGATGTCGCGCACCAACGTCACGATCTACGAATCACAGCGCCTGAACCGCGATACCGCCGCGGCCGAGCGCGAATGTCGGACCGAAGACGGCGATTAGGAAGCGCCGCGCGCGCTGCTGGCGGCGTCCTTCTCGGTGGTCGAACCCTCGTGGGTCAGCTTCCCGCCCGCGCTCTCCAGGTGCGCGCGGACGAACCACTGAAACTTCTCCAGGTTTCCGGCCTGATCGATCAACAGGTCCTGGGTGACCGGGTCGAGCTCCTCGGTCTCCTCGATGTACTTGCGGATGTCCTCGATGACACCGGTGTAGACGAGGTCCAGCGCGGCCAGGTGGGCCTGGACCGTGTCGCGGCCCACCGAATAGTCGTCCCAGGTGCGGTCTTTGATGATCGCGCCGGGCGTGCCCTGCGGTGAGCCGCCCAGGGCCGCGATGCGTTCCGCGACGTCATCGGCGAAGCCACGGACCGCCTCGACCTGCGGGTCGATCATCTCGTGCACACCAATGAAGTTGGGTCCCACCACATTCCAGTGAACGTGCTTGAGCGTCAGGTGAAGATCGTTGTAGGTGCTCAGTTGCTTCTGCAGCAGTTCGGTCAGCCGCGCTCCCTGTTTGTCAGTGAGCCCCGGGATGGTGAACTGTGTCATCGATTTCCTCCGTTTCGCACACGGTCACGTCTTCGCTGTGGGTTACCCGATGGCCGGTGCTGAAAACGCCGCCTCGGCGAGGCCATGACCACGTTTAGAGTTCGCTGATGTGCTGCACCGGCAGCCGGGGGCCATGCCGGGGCTCGTATGCCAACCCGCTGGCCTCGAGCAACCGGACCACGCGGTGGCGGTGTGGGCGCATCGGCTCGAGCAGTTCGAGCATGCCCGCGTCGTCGACGGGGCGGCCCAGGAGCGTCCAGCCGATCATCTTGGGGACGTGATAGTCGCCCACCGACAGCGCGTCGGCGTCGCCGAACGCCCGCTGGGCCGTTTCGGCGGCCGTCCATTCCCCCACCCCGGGCAACGACATCATCGCCTCTCGGGCCCGCGCGGCCGGACGGTCCATCAACCGTTCCAGCGAATCGGCCCGCCGCGCGCACGCCACCAGCGTCTGCGCACGCCTCGGATCGACGTTGGCGCGGTGGAATTCCCACGACGGGATGCGTCGCCACACTTCGGCCGATGGCGGCACCCGCATCCGCGCCGGCGCCGGGCCCGGGGCCGGCGAGCCGTACTTGGACACCAGCAGGCGCCACGACCGGAACGCGTCGGCACCGGGCACCCGCTGCTCGATGATCGCCGGGATCAGGGCCTCCAGCACGAGCCCCGTGCGCCCCAGGCGCAAGTGCGGAATCCGACGCTGGGCGTCGGCGACCACCGGATTCAGGGGCGCGAAATCCGAAGCGTCGTCGTGCATGCCCAGCAGCGCGGGTAGCCGTTCGACGAACTCCGGAGCCCCGCCACCCCACGCCAGGCAATGGGCGGCGTTGACGGCAGCGCGGCTGATCCGGGCGGTGACGGGACCGGTCGGCAACAAGCTGGTCCGCCAGATCGCGCCGTCACCGGACGCCTGGAAACACGGATCCCCGAAACCGCGGCGCAGCGGCGCCAACGTGTGTCCGAAGCTGACCGCCCCGGGGAACGTGACCGTGCGCGCGACTTCCACCGACCGACTCTCCAATTGACCGTTAACGAGGTGCCAAGTCAATATTGCGGTGTGATGACGCCGTTCGATGACCCGCAGGGCGAACTGGCCTGGATGTTCCTCCAAAGCACGAGCGAGGGGGGCGACCTCGACGAAGGCTTCGCGCTGCTCAGTGACGACTTCACCTACTGGTCACTGGTCACGCGCAACTCCTGCGACAAGGAGACCTTCCGCCGAACGGTCGAGCGGCGCAAGTCCGAACTCGAGCTGACCATCGACCTGGTGCGCTGCGTCAACGAGGGCGAAACCGTGGTGGTCGAGGCCCAGGCCAACGGGACCACCACCGGCGGCGTCGAATACGACAGCCCGTTCGTCTGCATCTTCGACACCCGCGACGGGTTGATCGTCTCGATGCGTTTGTACAGCGACACCCGGGCTCACGAGGCCGCTCTGCCCGGGTGGATCTGCTAGGACGCCGAGACGCTGATTTCGGCCTTGTTGGGGTAGAAGGCGACGTGCCCCTTGATCGCCGCGACCGCCGGGTAGGGCTGCTCATAGGTCCAGATCACGTCCTCGACGGTATCTCCGGCGGAACTGGTCACGCTGTAGTAGCTGGCCTCCCCCTTGAACGGGCAGTAGGTGCTGGTGTCCGTGCGAGTCAGCCGGTCCTGCACCACGTCGCTCATCGGAATGTATTGCACCGCGGGCAAAGTCGCCTCGCGCAATTCGAGGGCGGCCGTCGTGTCGGCGACCAGCTCGCCGTTGACGCGGACCTGCACCCGACCCCGGGTCGGCTCGATGGTGATCGGGTGGCCGGCATTCGGCTCTTTGATTTCGGGATGGCTCATGGTTCCTCCTAGACGCCGATAACCGGTCCAACACGGGCCGGGGCCCGACGCTTCCCGATCAGGGCGGTCCGAATGCGTAGCGGTGATATTGCGCCATGTTGGCCATGGCCGGAACCAGGGACATGGCCCTGCCCATCAGGTGGTAGGCCCGCGGCAGCCGCTCGAAGGTGGCCGATTCAAACCACCGCACCCAGGAAAGCAGTCGAGTTCCGGGCACCGCCGCGAGTACCTCGTCCGGGCCGTCGATGCCCCAGCTCAACTTGGATCCCGATCTGCGCACCACCGCGTTGATCCACTGCGTTTTGATACCCGTCCGGTTGAAGGCGTCGAATTGCAGCTCGCCGTGTTCGAAGTGATCAACGATCCGTTGCAGCAGCGCTGTGCCGTTCTGTTCGGATAGATACATGGTCAGCCCTTCGGCGATCATCAGCGCAGGCCGGTCGTTGGGTATCTCCGCGAGCCAGGCCGGATCGGTAACCGACGCGGCGACGACGTGGCAGTGCGGGGCAGCGGGGTAGAGCCGGGTGCGCAGTTCGGCGACGTCGGGGTAGTCGATGTCGTACCACTCCACCAGCGGGCCCGGCTGGAGCCTGAAGTATCGGCCATCCAGTCCGCAGCCCACATGCAGGACAACGGCGTTCGGATGCGCGTCGAGGAATTGGCGAGCCCAGATATCGAAGTGCGCGGTGCGGGTCGTCACCGACGCTGATCTGCGCGCGGTGATGGTGGTCTGCGCCCAGTCGTACTCGATCCGCTCGACGACCTCCTTGGCATAACGGTCACCCAGGATCGGGTTCGGCAGGTCAGCGTCGAGCGCCTTGGCGTAGAGCGTCGCCAGCATCGTCTGTGGCGGCCCGTGGAGATCGACGCGTATGCGGTCCACCGGCCGGGCCTATTCGGACTGCGCGGCCGGAGCGTTCTTCCGCGGGGTCCGCATCGCCGCCCAGAACCGGGCGGCCTCCCGGATCGACTCCTCGACCGGGCATGGCTGCCAACCCAATTCGCGCTTCGCCTTGCTGCTGTCGACGTCGGATTCGGCGCGCATCATGCGCACCGAGGCCAGGCTGAGTTCGGAGTCCTTTCCGGTGAGCCGCGCTTTGAGGGTGCCCGCCGCCGCCAGGGCGTAGAGCATCGGCACCGAGATCGAGCGTTGCGGCGGCGGCACCCCGGCCTCGTCGGCCGCGATCCGCACCACGTCGTTCAGCGCGATCATCCGCTCGGAGACCAGGTATCGCTCACCGATCCGGCCGCGCTCGGCGGCCAGGATCATGGCCCGCGCGGCGTCGTCGACGCCGACGACTTCCAGCCGAATGCCGTTCATTCCGAAGGGCAGCTTCCCGAAGACGGCGCCGGCGATGAAGGCACCGTGCGGCGTGCCGCCCCAGTCACCGCTGCCGTAGGTCGTTGACACGCACATCGCGATGGCGGGCAGCCCGGCGTCGGCCACGTACCGCATCACCAGGTTCTCCGCCTGCACCCTGGACTGGACATACGGCGTCAACCCCCGCGGGCTGATCACGTCGTCTTCGGTCGCCACGTGCCCATGGCGCCGGCCCACGGTCGCGTAGGTGCTGGTGAAGATGAACCGGCGCAAGTCGGGTTGGTCGACAGCGACATCGAGGACGTTGCGCAGGCCGTCGACGTTGGTGTGAAACAGCGGAGCCGGATCGCGCAACCACGCGCGGGTGTCGACGACGCAGTAATAGACGTCGTCGACGCCGTCCATCGCCTCGCGCAGGGTGGCGTCGTCGAAAACGTCGCCATGGAACCGGGTCAGCTCGAGGTCGTCGATGGAGCGGGTGTTGGCGTTCGGACGCACCATGGCCCGCACTTGGTGACCGTCGGCCACGAGTTGCCGGGTTACGTGCGAACCCAGGAATCCGTTGGCGCCGATAACGAGTTTGGGTCTGGTGCTCACTGAGATCCTCCGTTTTGCTGCATCCACCGGGCGGCGTCGTCGTCGAGCGTGCCCAGCGCCTGGGCCTTGCGGCACCACTTCATCCCGGCGCGCAGGAAGCGCAGCGGGTTGTAGATGTCCTCTTCACGGCTCCACTGGCCGTCGCCGGCATAGGTGATGATCGTGATGTTGGTTGCGCTGATGACGCTGCCGTCTCCCGGATCGCGCATGGGGTTGTCGAGTTCGAGGATGACCCGCCCGGTGGGCTCGTCGATCACCGACCACAGCGTGGGGAACGCGATCATGTGGCTGCCGGGGAAGGTGGTCATCGTTTGTTTGATCCACTCGCGCACCTCGTCGCGGCCGCGCATCGTGCCGGCCGCATGCTCGACGTACTCGACGTCGGGCGTGTACTGCTCGACCCAGGCGTCCCAGTCGCGGGTCTCGGCGGCCCGGGCGACCGTTTCCTCGAATTTCTCGAAGGCGGCGGCCAGTTCGCTGCGGGAGAACGAACGGGTGGTCACTTCGCGGCACCGTTGCTGCTCATCGGCGGAGTGTAGCCTGGGCGGCATTGCGGCCGGTTAAGGAGGACGAGCAATGGCAACCCAAAAAGCGATACTTGCCGGCGGGTGTTTCTGGGGCATGCAAGAACTCATCCGCAAGCAGCCAGGCGTGGTCTCCACCCGGGTCGGTTACACCGGCGGCGACGTCCCGAATGCCACCTACCGCAATCACGGCACGCACGCCGAGGCGATCGAGATCGTCTTCGACCCGGCCGTCACCGACTACCGCACGATGCTGGAGTTCTTCTTCCAGATCCACGATCCGACAACGAAGGACCGGCAGGGCAACGACCGCGGCCCCAGCTACCGGTCGGCCATCTTTTACCTGGACGAGGAGCAGAAGCGCATCGCGTTGGACACCATCGCCGACGTCGAAGCCTCCGGGCTGTGGCCCGGCAAGGTCGTGACCGAGGTCAGCCCGGCCGGCGACTTCTGGGAGGCCGAGCCCGAGCATCAGGATTACCTGCAGCGCTACCCCAGCGGGTACACCTGCCACTACATCCGCCCGGGCTGGAAACTGCCGCGCCGGGCCACCGCGGACCAGTAGGCGGAGCGCCGCTCAGCGCCGGTGCGCCACGACCCGGCCGCCGTCCTTGGGCGTGTAGGCGACCCCCCGGCCGTGCCACCGCTCCCCCGGCGCCGTCGTGGTCTCGATGGTGAAGTGCCGCAATACCGTTCGCAGCACGACGTCCATCTCCATGTTCGCGAACGCGGCGCCCACACAGCGACGGGTGCCACCGCCGAACGGAATCCACGCGAACGCGGACGGCTTGGTCCCGATATACCGCTGCGGATCGAAGCGTTCCGGTTTCGGGAACACGTCGGGGTTTTCGTGGATTTGCGCGATGCTCACCAACAGTGATTCGCCGCGCGGAATGACCCACTCCCCGAGCTGATAGCGCGGCGGGTAGACGCGCCGGGCGGCGAAATCGATGACCGTGCGGGACCGCTGCACTTCCAGGATGGTCGCCTGACGCAACTCCTGACCGTCGCCGTCGGCCTCCTCGACCAGCGCCGCCAGCACGTCGGGGTGGCGCGTCAGCCGCTCGAACGCCCAGGCCAGCGTGGAGGCCGTGGTCTCGTGACCGGCGGCCAGCAGCGTGAGCAGTTCGTCGCCGATGTCCTTGCGCGACATCACCGAACCGTCGTCGTAGGTGCTGCGCAGCATCAGGGCGAGCACGTCGGTGCGTTCCTCGAAGTTCGGGTCGGCCCGCTCGGCTTCGATCAGCCTGTCGATGACGAGGTCGTACTGGCGCCGCCATTCGTCGAGCCGTCCCCACGGGGTGTAGCGGCCGTAACTGCGTTTCGGCTTGGGCATGGTGGCCATTCGCGAACCCAGCGTGACCCACGGCGGGATGAGCCGGCGCAGCTCGTCGAGTTCGGCGCCCTCGGCCCCGAACACGGCGCGCAGGATGGCATTCAGGGTGATACGCATCATCGACGGCAGCGTCGCGAACGCCTCGCCCTCCGGCCAGCCCGCGGTCTCCCGCAGCGTCTCTTCCTCGATGATCGCCTCGTACTTCTTCATGCTCTTGCCGTGGAATGGCGGCGCCAGCAGCCGCCGCCGGCGGCGATGGTCCTCCCCGTCGAGCGCGAACACGGAGCCGGAGCCGAACAACCGGCTCAGGTTGGGCTGGATGTTGCCGAGTTCGTCCGGGCTGGTGGTGAAGATCTGCTTGGCCAATTGCGGGTCGGCGACCACCACGACCGGGCCGTAGATCGGCAGCTTCAGCGTGAAGACGTCGCCGTACCGGCGCGCCAGCCGCTGAATCATCGCCCGCCGCGACACCGCAAAACCCAGGCCCTGCAACAACTTCGGCAACCGGGTGGCCGGGGGCAACCTGACGGCGGCAGTGGCCGGCGGGGCGGTGACGACTTCACTCATGGTGGGCTGCTCCCCTGTTCACCCCGGGCACCGGGGGTGGTACCGCGGTGTACCAGACCTTTCGGGGATACGGTACTCTGTGGTACCACAGCCTGACAAGGGTGCCGCACCTATCGAAAGGGGCGCCGGCCGTGACATCACCGACGACGGCAACGGTCGCGGTTCTCGGCGACCCGTTCCGGGTCCGGCTGCTCGACGGCCTGGCCACCTCGATCGCCGAGCGCGGTTACCGGGCCAGCACCGTCGCCGACGTCGTCCGTCACGCGCGGACGTCCAAGCGCACCTTCTACGACCAGTTCGCGAGCAAGGAGGAGTGCTTCCTGGAGCTGCTGGGTTCCGACGTCGAAAAGCTGGGCGAGTGCATCGCGGCGGCGGTCGATCCCGAGGCCGACTGGCATCAGCAGATTCGTCAGGCCGTTGAGGCCTACGTCGGGCACATCGAGTCGCGGCCGGCCCTCACGCTGAGCTGGATCCGGGAGCTCCCGTCGCTCGGCGCCGCCGCCCGCCCGGTGCAGCGGCGCGGACTGCGACTGCTGTCCAGCCTGCTGATCGACCTCAGTGCCAGCCCCGGCTTCCAGCGGGCCGAGCTGCCCCCGCTGACCGCCCCGCTGGCGGTCATCCTGCTGGGCGGTCTGCGTGAATTGACCGCCCTCGCCGTCGAAGACGGAAACCCGGTGCGGGGAATCGTCGAGCCGGCCGTAGACGCCTCCATAGCCCTGCTCGGCCCGCGACACTAAAGTCACTCGCAGACCCCTCAACCAGACGGAGGACTCACGATGCGGCTGTCCACCCGAAACCAGCTCAAAGGGACGATCACCGAGGTTGACCTCGGCACCGTGATGGCGATCGTGAAGGTCAAGCTCGACGGCGGCGATCAGGTCGTCACGTCGTCGGTGACCAAGGACGCCGCGATCGATCTCGGACTCAAGGTCGGCCAACCGGCGACCGTGTTCATCAAGTCCACGGAAGTCACCATCGGCGTCGACTAGCCCATGGCAACGACGATGCGCGCCGAGCGCTTCTACGCCGACACCAAAAGGGTTGCGCTCGAAGATGTTCCAATACCCGAGCCCGGCCCCGGTGAGGTCTTGGTCAAGGTCGCCTTCTGCGGCATCTGCCACTCCGACCTGAGCCTGATCAACGGCACCTTCCCGGCGCAGCAACCCGTGGTGACCCAGGGACACGAAGCCTCGGGCACCATCGCCAAACTGGGCCCGGAGGTGGCCGGCTGGGCCGAGGGTGACCGCGTGGTGGTCGCCGCCGGCCGGCCCTGCCAACGCTGCGCGAACTGCCGGCGCGGCGACGTGGTCAATTGCCTGCGTATCCAGTTGATGGCCTTCGCCTACGACGGGGCGTGGGCCGAATACACGGTGGCGCAGGCGGCGGGCCTGACCCGGGTGCCCGACAACGTGCCGCTGGAGCAGGCCGCGATCCTGGCCGACGCGGTGTCCACGCCGTTCGGCGCCGTCGTCCGCACGGGCAAGGTGGCGGTCGGCGAGTCGGTCGGCGTCTGGGGCGTCGGCGGTCTCGGCACGCACATCGTCCAGCTCGCGCGGTTGGTGGGCGCCGTGCCGATCGTCGCCGTCGACATCAACCCCGCCGTGTTGGAGCGGGCACTGGCCGTCGGCGCGGACTACGCGTTCGACTCCCGCGAAGACGGGCTGCGGGACAAGATCGCGGACGTCACCGGCGGCCGCCTGCTGGACGTGGCCTTCGACGCCGTCGGCCTGAAGGCGACGTTCGAGCAGGCCCTCGATTGCCTCACCCCGGGCGGCCGGCTGGTGGGCGTCGGGATGAGCGCCGAGGCGCCGACCGTGGGACCGACCGCGCTGTTCGGTCTGACCCGCAAGCAGGTGCTGGGCCACCTGGGCTATCAGAACGTCGACATCGAAACCCTGGCGAAGCTGGTTTCGGCCGGGCGCCTTGACCTTTCACGGTCGATCAGCCGGATCGTCGCCCTGGAAGACGTGGCGCACGGCATCGAGATGCTCGAGCGGCAGGAGGGCGACCCCATCCGGATCCTGGTGCGGCCCTGAGCGCGCGGACGCTCAACCTTCGCCGCGCAGGAAAGCCCTGACCCGGTCCAGCACCAGCTCCGGGCGCTGGTCGACGATCCAGTGGCCGACGCCGTCGACCAGCTCCACCTTGAAATCGCTGATGTGGTCGGCATATCCGTCGGTCAGGTCGGGCGTGATGACCGGGTCTTCGGTGCCGGTCAGCCAGCGAACGGGTACCTCGACGCGAGCGTCGTCGTACTCGCCGCGCATCCAGCGCAGCATCTCGCCGGTCTGGAAGCTGCGGTACCACCGCGAACCGGCTTCGGCATGGCCGGGCTGGCGCATGCACTCGAGGTACATGGCGACGTCGTCGTCGGGCAGCGTGAAGCCGCCGCCGACCCAGGATCCCAGCAGGCGGACGAAGCGTGAGTTGGGAGTGCTGATCACCCGCGGGCCGACGACCGGCAACGAAATCGGGATCTGGTACCAGAACCGCCAGACGTTGCGGACCGTCGACAGCCCCCGCTTCACCCAGGGCGCGACGGTGTTCACCCCGAAGAAGCCGGTCACCCTTTCCGGGTGGCGCAGCATCATGATGAAGGCCACCGGCCCGCCCCAGTCGTGCGCGACGAGCTTGACCGTCTTCACGTTCAAGCGATCCAGGACGGCCGCCAGATCGTCGGCCATCTCGGCCTTGGTGTAGCTCGAGCGCGGCGCCGAACTCCACCCGGCGCCGCGCAGGTCGGGGCACAGCACGCGGTAGCCGTCGGCGGCGAGCGGGCCGATCAGGTTGTGCCATTCCCACCAGTTCTGGGGGAAGCCGTGCACCAGCATCACCGCCGGCCCGTCGGCCGGACCCGCGTCCGCGACGTGGATCGTCACCCCGCTTCCCAGATCCACATACCTGTGTTCGACACCGTCCAGCGCGGGCATGGTCACCATGCCAAAAGAAGCTAGCGGGCTGCCGCGGGTTAGGCCAGAAACCGCTCGACATAGGGCGCGAACCGGTCACGCAGGTCGGCCTCGTCCAACCCGAACATCTCGCAGGACGTCGCGACGTTGCCCAGCCGGCCGCGGCGATGGCCGGCCAGGTAGGCGTCGATCGCGGTTCGGGCCTCGTCGGTGAACGGCTCGCCGGCCAGGGCGTACACCCGTTCGGCCACACCGAGCTCGTCGGCCATGAAGTCGTCGAAACGGATGTCGATCGAGCGGTCCGGGCCGATGGTGTCGCGGTCGCGGACGAGCGCGGAGAGCATGTCGTCCAGGCGGTCGATCCACGAGGCCGCGATCTCGGCCACCGGCACGGGCGTTCGGTGCATGCGCGCGGAGTAGGTGATCATCGCGATCATCGACAGCGCCACCGGCACCGGATCGCGGTGCGTGAACACGACGATGCCGCCGGGGAAGACGCGCCTCAGCACCGGCACCTGCTCGAGATGCTGGGGCGACTTGAGCAGCCAGCGCCGCCCGCCCCGCAGGAACTGCATGGCTTTGAGTTGCCGGGCGAGGTATTCGTAGTGCGGCGTCTGGTCGTGGGCCCGGTAGTAGTCACGCCAGCGCGGCACGTGGGCCAGCGTCTCGAAGAGCATGGTCGAAAAGTCGTTGGCGAGCAGCTGGATCTCTTCGTGGACGTGCTCGGTGGTCATCTCGTGCATCAGCGGGAAGTGGGGCATCACGGTGTTGATCACGCCGATCGCGACGTCCATCCGCGCGCGCCGCGGGTCCGGCTCGATCCCGGCCTCGGCCGGCAGCGGGAACGGTTCGACGCTTTCCCAATACGGCATGCTGCGGAACGTGGGCGGGGCGGCCAGCATGTTGTGCAGGTGGGTGGTGCCGGTGCGGGGCAGCCCCGCGATCACCACCGGCGGCTGCAGCTCGATGTCGTCGATCTCGGGATGCCGCCGCAGCAGGTCGGTGAGCAGCAGCCGGTTCTTGAGCAGTTGCAGCAGCTGCCCGTAGAAGTTCACGACCCCGGCCCCGTGCATCCCGTCGATGTCGCGCAGCGCGGCGAGGTAGGCCTCGAGTCGCTCCCGATAGTCCGACGGGCCGAAGTCGTCCAGGCCGGTGTCGGCGGCGGCCCGCGCGCGTAGCGCGTCGGCATCCAGCGGGCAGTCCGGCGCGAGCGAGGCCATCATGTCGAGGATTTGTTGCGCCTCGGGGCTGAAGCGGGGCCGGGCGAGGTCGTCAAGGAGAACGGCGTCGGTCACGGCGACTTATGTTACTCTCGGTTTCGTAATGGTAGTGGACTTTGGCCGGCCCCGTGACCCACGCATCGACGGCGCGGTGCTGAGCGCCACCGTGGAACTGCTCGCCGAGACCGGCTACGCCGGGCTGCTGGTGTCCGCGATCGCCGAACGCGCCGGCACCAGCAAGCCCGCGATCTACCGGCGCTGGCCGAGCAAGGCGCACCTCGTCCACGAGGCGGTGTTCCCCATCGGCGCCGCCACCGAGCTGCCCGATACCGGGTCACTGCCCGAGGACCTTCGCGAAATGGTCCGTCGCTCAATGACTTTCCTGACGACGCCAGCCGCCCGGGCGGCCTTGCCGGGGCTGGTGGCCGAGATGGCCGCCGACCCTTCCCTGCATGCGGCGCTGCTGGAGCGGTTCGCCGGCGTCATCGGCGGCGGCCTGGCCGAGTTGCTGGCGCGCGCCGCGGACCGCGGCGAGGTCCGGCCCGACGTGACCGCCACCGAACTGACCGAGACCATCGCCGGCATCACGCTGATGGGCCTGCTCACCCGCGTCACCGAGCTCGACGACGGGTGGATCGATCGCACCACCACGTTGCTCCTGAAGGGAATCCGCGCATGACGCACGAAACGACGGCCGCGTGGCAGGAGCTGCTGGGCACCCTCGGCACCCTGGACCGGTCCTTCATGGAGGGCGACCGGGCGGTCACCGACGAGCGGCACGTCGCGGACGGGTACCGCATGCTCGCCAGCACGCTCGGCGTGGCCTTCGACGCCTACCTGTTCACCGAGCCGGGCCGGCCCCAGTTCTTCGCCGTGAACACCCCGTTCCGCCGTGACCGGCGCTGGGGCGGCGACAACACCGACGCCTACTACCACCTCTGCCCCGTCGATCCGCAGCGCCGCTACCGCATCAGCGGCAACACGGGTGACAGCGTGTACTTTTCGGTGACCGCCTACAACGAGCCGTCGCCGGGCGCGTGGTCCGACCGGGTGGTCGCGATCGTCCGCGACAGCGATCTGGACGTAGACGCCGACGGCAACTTCTCCTTCGAACTCGGCCCCACGCCGGACGCCGCCGTGCTGATGACCCGCGACTACCAGGCCGACCCGCTGACCGGGCGCCCCGTCACGTGGCGGATCGAGGCGCTCGAGGCGCCGGACCCCATCCGGCACGGCGACGCCGAGACCGCGGCGGGCCTGCGCGCGGTGTCGACCTGGTTGCGCACCATGTTCGCGATCGTGCCGCTGGCGGTCGGGACGCGCGTCGACGAGACGCACGCTCTGGGACACGAAACCGCTCACGCCGCAAACGAATTCGCCGACCCGTACCAAGTCCCCGACGCTACTTTCGGGTGGTCGGCGCGCGACGCCTGCTACTCGTACGGCAGCTTCGTGCTCGACGACGACGAAGCGCTGGTGATCACGCACCGGCCGCCCGCCTGCCGGTTCTGGAACCTGGTGGTGTGGAACCAGTTCATGGCCACCTTCGGCGCCGCCGAGGGCCCCGATGTCCGCTGCTCGATCAACGGCCACAGCGCCACGGTCAACAGCGACGGCTCGGTGACCATCGTGTTGTCCCGCGCACTGACCGGTCACCCGAATTCGCTGACCACGCTGGGCTACCCGCGCGGGAACCTCGCCTTCCGGTGGTTCCTGGCCGACGGGGTGCCGGCGCGGCCCCAGGTGAAGCTGATGAAAGCCGCGCAGGCACCGACCGCCACCACCTAACCCGCCGAGTGTGTGGCCTACGTACGTGAACCGCGTTGATTCCGTCCGTAGCCCCCACACTCGAGATCAGCCGACCGCCGAAACCAGCTCGATGGCCCGGCCCAGGGTGCGCAACTTGGCCTCCAGTGTGTCGCCGGCCGGATACAGCCGCACCGTGTTCACGCCGGCGTCTCGCCACACCGCAAGCCGGGCGCGCACCATCTCCTCGGTGCCGATCAGCGTCGTGGCCAACACCATTTCGTCGGTGATCAGCGCGGCCGCGCCGTCGCGATCGCCCCGGTGCCAGCGCTCACGGGCCTCGGCGGCGATGTCGGCCCAGCCCTGCCGGCTGTAGGCCCGGTTGTAGTAGTTCGTGCTCGCGGACCCCATCCCGCCGAGGCTGAAGGCCAACCCCTTCTTGCGGCCGGCGACCATCCCGCGCAGTTCGTCCTCCCCGGCGGCGAAGGCGACCTCGGCGCCCTGGCAGATGTCCACGTCGGCGCGCGTGCGGCCGGCGGCGGCTAAGCCCTCGTCCAAGTGCGAGAAGTAGGCTTCGCCCGCGCCCTCGGGGACGAAGCTGGTGCCCAGCCAGCCGTCGGCGACCCGCCCGGTCAACCGCAGCATCGCCGGTGACAGCGCGGCGAGGTAGATGGGGATGGGATGCTCGGGCCGGGTCGACAATCGCATCGGCACGCCCTCACCACCGGGTAGCGGAATGTGAAATTGCTTGCCGGAGTAAGAGATTCTCCCCCCGCTGAATACCTGCCGCACGATCTCGACGGTCTCGGCGATGCGGGCCAGGGGCCGGCCGAACGACACGCCGTGCAGGCCCTCGATCACCTGCGGGCCGGAGGCGCCCAGTCCGAGCAGGAAACGCCCGCCCGACAGGTTGGACAGGGTGATCGCCGTCTGGGCGACCATGACGGGCGAACGAACGCCGACTTGCAGAACGCCCGACCCGAGCAGGATCCGCTCGGTTCGCGCCGCCAGGTAGCCCAGCGCCGACGGCGCGTCGGAGCCCCAGGCCTCGGCCACCCAGCACACGTCGAGGCCCAGCTTCTCCGCCTCGACGACGAAGGTCGCGGTGTCACGACCGGCGGTGGACAACTCGACCGTCGTCGCGGTGCGCATCAGCGCACCCCGTGCTCGGCCAGCCTCTTGATCGCCGCCAGTGTCTTGCCCATCGCGGCCTCGAACTCGCGCATCCGCACGAACACGATCTTCTGCTCCTTGTCGGGCATCGATTCGATGGCCACCGACAGCCCCGAACGCCCCGGACCCATCTGCATCCAGTAGCTCAGCGCCGTGCCGCCGTCGCGGGGGGTCAGCCGGAACCGCCACATCGCCGCGGGGTTGGTGGGATCGCCGACGGCCCAGGCGAATTCGCGGGGCTCGTCGCACGCGACGATCTGCGAGCTGGAGCTCCATTGCCCGAAGGCCTCGTGTTCGTTGTGTCCGATGAAGCAGGCGCCCACGCGCGGGGCGTCGGCACCCTCGGCCCACTCCACGGCTTGCAGCTCATTACTCAGCGTCGGCATCAGCTTGATGTCGGAAACCAGGCTCCACACGCGGGCGGGGTCCGCGTCGATCCACGTCGATGCTTCCACCGTCGGTTTGTCCGCATAGCGCGCGCCGGTCCATTCCACGTCGCCCATTGTCCCCCGCGCGCAAGACCCACGGCGTGGGGGACGTGGGCCGCCGTCAGGCGGCGGCGGGCGCCGGGTCGGCCGATCGGTCGTTCGTCGCCTTGCGCAGCACCGAGTCCGGGAAGGTCAGCCGGACGATCTTGCGGACGACGGTGCCGAACTGGCGCAGCAGCGGGCCGCGGTTGTAGGGGATGCCGTAGCGCTCGCAGATCGCTTGCACCTCGGGCGCGACCTCGGCGTAGCGGCGCGCCGGCATGTCCGGGAACAGGTGGTGCTCGATCTGGTGAGACAGGTTGCCGGAGAGCAGGTGAAAGAGCTTGCCGCCGGTGAGATTCGCCGAGCCGAGCACCTGGCGGAAGTACCACATGCCGCGAGACTCGTCCTTGGTCTCCTCGACGGTGAATTCCTGGGTGCCGTCGGGGAAGTGGCCACAGAAGATGATCATGTACGACCACACGTTGCGCATCAGATTCGCCGAGAGATTGCCCGCGAAGACGAAGGGTGCGAACGGGCCGGCCAGCAACGGGAACGCCACGTAGTCCTTGAGGGTTTGCCGGCGCGTCTTCTTCCAGATCGCGCGCAGCACCTCGCGTTTGTCGGCGAGCTCGATTTCGCCGGAGCGGATGCGCTCGGTCTCCAGTTCGTGCAGCGCGACGCCGTACTGAAACAGCACCATCAGCAGGAAGGCGTAGACGGGGTTACCCAGGAAGTACGGCTGCCAGGGCTGGTCTTCGCTCATCCGCAGGATGCCGTAGCCGATGTCGCGGTCCATTCCCACGATGTTGGTGTGAGTGTGGTGCATGTAGTTGTGGGAGTGGCGCCACTGATCGGCCGGGCATGCGGTGTCCCACTCGAAGGAGCGGCCGGAGATGTTCGGGTCGCGCATCCAGTCGTATTGACCGTGCATGATGTTGTGGCCGATCTCCATGTTGTCGAGGATCTTCGACAATCCGAGCATGGTCGTGCCCAGCAGCCAGGCGGGCGGAAGGAACAGCAACGCGCGGCCGCCGACTTCCAGCGCGCGCTGCGCCTTGATGACGCGGCGGATGTAGTCGGCGTCCTGCGCGCCCAGGTCAGCCATCACGCGCTCCCTGATGGCGTCCAGCTCGCGGCCGAATGCGTCGGCCTGCTCGGGGGTGAGGGTGATCTTGTTCTGTGTCATGGCTTTTCCTCCAAGGAATTGGGTGGCGATCCTCTGCGCCCGGCTTCGTCGCGCTTACGATCGCCACGGGAATGGGTTGTCACTACAGCGACAGCTCGACGTCGCCGACGGGGACCGACACACAGATCTGCACGTCCTCGTCGGGACCGGTCGAGACCGCGCCGGTGATCAGGTTGCGTACCGTTCCGGTGGTCTTCCGTCGGGTGCAGGTGTGGCAGATGCCCATCCGGCAGCCGCTTTCCGGTGTCAGGCCCGCCGACTCCGCCTGGTCCAGCAGCGAGCGTCCGTCGTCGACGACATCGACGCCGCTGTCGGAGAAGCTAACCCGCCCGCCCGAGGGATCCGCCGGCGCATCGAATGACGGCGGCACGAAGCTCTCGGTGCGGACGTTGTCGCAGTGCTTGCGGACGGCGTCGACCAAAGGCGCCGGCCCGCAGACGAACACCGCGTCCGGGGATGGCATCGCGGCGGCCAGATGTGCGGCATCGAACCGGCCGGCAAGGTCACCGCCGCCCGATCGGGTGTAGCCGTGTAGCACCCGGACGCCGGGCAGCGTGGCGAGTTCGTCGCGGTAGCATGCCTCGGCCGCGGTGCGGGCGTAGTGGACGAACGCGATCTCGCCCGCGTGGCCCTCGGCGACCAGGGTGCGCAGCATCGCCATCACCGGCGTGATGCCGCTTCCGCCGGAAACGAAGAGGATTCGCCGCGGCCTGTCCTTGGGCAGCGTGAAGTCGCCGCCGACACCCGCCAAACCGACCACCATGCCGGGGTGGGCGTGCTCGTACAGGTAGGTCGAGACGAGCCCGCCGTCGTGCCGGCCGACCGTCAGCTCCAGCCGGCTCGCGCCCTCGGCGTTGGCCGGCGAATAGCAGCGGGTGTGCCGGCGGCCGTCGATCTCGACGGTGAGGTTGACGTACTGGCCGGCCTGGACCGTCCAGGCGGACGTGAAGCGCTCGTTCGGGGCGAGGACGAGCGTGACGCTGCGAGCGGCGTTGCGACGGACGCCGGTCACCCTGGCGCGGGCCTCGCCCAGCGTCCAGGTCGGCGCCACCAGCTCGGTGTACCGGTCGACGCCGTGCGGGCCGGTGAGCAGGTCGAGAAGGTCTGAACCCAAGACGCGCTTCCGAAACGTGCGCGCGAGGGCCCGGCCAGGAGTCTGAGCGGTTTGAGTGAACATATGTACACCGTGGGGCCGTACCACCCGGTCAGTCAAGGGTTTACTGCCGCTCTGTGGTAGGGTTCACATAGTGAACAGCCGTACTCCTACCTCACGGGTGCGCGGTTCTGGTCGCGAGCGTGTGCGCGAAAGCCGGTCGCGCGAGGAGCGCAAGGAGGCGACCCGTCGCGCCATCATCGCCGCGGCTCTCAAGCTGTTGCAGGACCGCAGCTTCTCCAGCCTGAGCCTGCGTGAGGTGACCCGTGAGGTCGGCATCGTCCCGGCGGCGTTCTACCGTCACTTCGAGTCGATGGAGGCCCTTGGGCTGGTCCTGATCGACGAGTCGTTCCGGAGCCTGCGCGACACGCTGCGAGACGCGCGCGCCGGCAAGCTCGACCCGAATCGGGTGATCGAGTCGTCCGTCGAGATCCTGGTGGCCAGTGTCGCGCAGCGGCGGGAACATTGGCGATTCATCGCCCGCGAACGCAACAGCGGGCTGAGCGTGCTGCGCTATGCCATCCGCACCGAGATCCGGTTGATCACGTCCGAGCTGGCGACCGACCTGGCGCGTTTTCCGCGGTTGCACGAGTGGAGCACCGAGGATCTCAACGTGCTGGCGACCCTGTTCGTCAACGCGATGATCGTCATCGCGGAGGCCATCGAGGACGCGCAGAGCACCGAGGCGCTGGAAGACATCCGGCGGATCGCCGTCAAGCAGCTGCGGATGATCGCGATCGGCATCGCCGGCTGGAAGAGCAGCCCCTAGCCCTAGCGGGCGTCCGTGCACCCCACCGGGAGTGAACAGTCGAACACTGGTCGTCTTACTCGGTGGTCTGTGTGAAGTCCGGCGCCCCGTTCTCGTCGACGACCTCGTAGAGCGACTGGCCATCCTCGGGTGCCCCGTCGATCTGGCCGCGATGCGCGCGTCCGGGCGGGCCGTCGAGGGTCGCGCCCGCCACACCTTCGGCGGTGACGTCGGGCTCCTCTTCGGCGAGCCGGGCATCCAGGGACTCACCCTCGCGCGCTTCCCGTGCGGTCATGCCGAACCGGTTCGCTTCGCTCCAGCCCTCGGGCGGGTCGACGACGATGTCGCCGTCGTCGTTGTGGACCTCGTCGGAGTCGGTGCCTTCGCTCGCGTTCAGGGTGTCACCGGGTCCGCCCTCCTCGGGGAAGTCGGCCGGGTCCACCAGCTCGTCGGCTTGCGGGTTATCGCTCATGCGGGAACGGTTGCCCGCCGGGTTGGGGGGCTAAACGCCGGTGACCGCTAGCGCGGCGTCCGCCACATCGCCCACATGGTCGGGCCGCCGTCGGGCACGACGATCTCGCGGGTCACCGTGAAACCGAAACGTTCGTAGTACGGCACGTTTTCGGGCTTACTCGACTCGAGATAGGCGGGACAGTACTCGGCGTCGCAGCGGTCCAGCCGCGACCGCATCAGCGCCCGACCGAAGCCCCTCCCGCGGACCGAGGGGTCGCTCCCGATCACGGCGAGATACCAGTGCGGCTCTTCGGGATGCGTGCTCTTCATCAGTTCCTGCAGGCCGCGCGCCTTACCCGAACGCAGGCCGAACACCCGCAGAAAAGTCGGGATCATCGCGAGTTCACCCATGCGTGTCTCCCGCCACTGGTTGGGCGGATCCCACAGCGCGGCCGCGCCGATGCCCGGGCCGTCACAGGCCACCTCGACGCCGCCGCACCCCAGGTGGTGATGGCGTGTCATCGTCGCGAACAAC
This sequence comes from Mycobacterium sp. E3247, assembly GCF_001667785.1. Classification (NCBI taxonomy): domain Bacteria; kingdom Bacillati; phylum Actinomycetota; class Actinomycetes; order Mycobacteriales; family Mycobacteriaceae; genus Mycobacterium; species Mycobacterium sp. E3247. The sequence continues at coordinate 27,858 of NZ_LZJG01000322.1, forward strand.
CGGTGCAGGTGCGCGGCCCGCGCCCGGGGATCGGGCAGCAGCCAGGTGGTCACGGGGTCGTCGTAGAAGGCCCGGCCGAGCGTGCGTGACAGCTCACGGAGATCGGCCTTGCGCGCCGGGCGGGTCTGGGGACTCACCCGAGTCAGGCTAGCGGGTGACCGACCGCCGCATCAGGGGTGTGAGCGGCCCGGCGTTGGGTACGTTAGTCCGGTGACCGGCGTCTCGCGTCGCGACTTCGGACGGATGGCCGCGGGTGCGGGCGTGCTCGGCACCGCCGGACTTTCCGCCGGCTGCGGGCGACCGGGCGCCGACCACGCCGCGCCCGCGGCACCGCCGCCGCCCGCGGCCAAGGCGGTCGGTCTGGTGCTTTCCCATGAGCAGTTCCGCACCGACCAACTGGTGGCGCAAGCCCACGCGGCCGAACAGGCCGGCTTTGCGCATGTCTGGGCCAGCGACCATATCCAGCCGTGGCAGGACAACGAGGGCCACTCGATGTTCCCTTGGCTGACCCTGGCGCTGGTGGGCAACGCCACCAGCCGCATCTCCTTCGGCACGGGGGTCACCTGCCCCACCTACCGGTATCACCCGGCCGTCGTGGCGCAGGCGTTCGCCTCGCTGGAGGTTCTGTATCCCGGACGCGTCTTCCTGGGGGTCGGAACCGGGGAACGGCTGAACGAACAGGCGACCACCAACGCGTTCGGCAAGTACACCGAGCGCCACGACCGGCTGGTCGAGGCGATCACCCTGATCCGCCAGTTGTGGAGCGGATCACGAACCTCGTTCGCCGGGCGCTATTTTCAGACGAATTCGTTGAAGCTCTACGACACGCCTTCGGCGCCGCCGCCGATCTTCGTGGCGGCCAGCGGCCCCAAGAGTGCCACAATGGCGGGCCAATACGGTGACGGATGGATCGGGCAGGCCCGGGATGTCACGAATCCCACGCTGCTGACCGCATTCGACTCGGGTGCGCGCGCCGCCGGCCGCGACCCCGGCGCCCTCGGCAAGCGCGCCGAGTTGTTCGCGGTCGTCGGCGACAACGCCGAGGCGAGCGCCGCCGCCGGCCTGTGGCGCTTCACCGCCGGCGCGGTCGACCAGCCCAACCCTGAGGAGATACAGCGCGCCGCACAGGTCAATCCCCTCGACAAGGTGCTGGCCAACTGGACCGTCGGCACCGACCCCGCGCCGCACATCAAGGCGGTGCAAGCGATCGTCGACGCCGGCGCCGTGCCGTTTCTCCATTTCCCCCAAGGGAATCCGCTCACGGCGATCGAGTTCTACCGCACCAACGTATTGCCGAAGTTGCATTGAGCACCCGCGGGCGATACCGCGTTCCCGATATCCACACCGCCGCAAGGTATCTGGCACCACAGCCGGGCGTAGGCGAACATCACCGCCGCGGGCCGATGACCCGTCGACCGGTTTCAAGGCCGCGGGCCCGGGTATCCGTCCCGGCGGTGGCGGCCAGCCGCCGGCATTCGCAACGACAGCAACCGATGATCGGCACCGGAGGCTTACGCGCCCGGGCGATCGTGGAGAATCCGGTTTCATGGAGTCTGCAGACCCGACGTCGACCCACCAACTGGCCGTGCGCATGGCCGAACTCGCCCGCGACATCGCCGCGCCGCGTTCGCTGGGCCACGTTCTCGCCGACGTGACCACCGCCGCGGTGGAGCTGATACCCGCGGCGGACATCGCCGGGGTGCTGCTGATCAAGGGCGGCGAGGAGTTCGAATCGGTCGCGGACACCGACACCTTGGTTGCGCAGCTCGACAAGTTGCAGCACGACTTCGGTGAGGGCCCCTGCCAAGACGCCGCCCTGAAACAGACGATCGTGCGCACCGACGACCTCCGCGACGAACCACGCTGGCCCCAATACGCGCCGGCGGCCGTGGAACGCGGTGTGCTGAGCAGTCTCTCGTTCAAGCTGTACACCGCTGAGCGCACGGCCGGCGCGCTGAACCTGTTCAGCTTCCGGGCCGACCCCTGGGACACCGAAGCCGAGACCATCGGGGCGGTCTTCGCCGCGCATGCCGCGTCGGCGATCATCGCCGGGCGGCACGGGCAGCAGCTGCAGTCGGCCTTGTCGACGCGGGACCGCATCGGCCAGGCCAAGGGCATCATCATGGAGCGCTACGGCGTCGACGAACTGCGCGCGTTCGACCTGCTGCGCCGGCTGTCTCAGGAGAGTCAGGTCAAGCTCGTCGACATCGCCCAGCGCGTCATCGACACCCGCGGCGACGGCTGATCCGCCGCTGCCGCCATCTACGATGGGGTGGCCTTCATCGACGAAGCCGGTGCGACGCTGCGCCGGGGAACGGGTGGCCACCGTGTGGGATTTCGAAACGGATCCGGACTATCAGGCAAAACTCGACTGGGTCGAGAAGTTCATGGTCGACGAACTCGAGCCGCTCGATCTGGTCGCCCTCGACCCGTACGACAAGAAGAACGCCGAGATGATGGCGATACTGCGGCCGTTGCAGCAGCAGGTGAAGGACCAGGGGTTGTGGGCCGCGCACCTGCGCCCCGAGCTCGGCGGCCAGGGCTTCGGCCAGGTCAAGCTCGCGCTGCTCAACGAGATCCTCGGCCGTTCCCGCTGGGCGCCGTCGGTGTTCGGCTGCCAGGCGCCGGATTCGGGCAACGCCGAGATTCTGGCCATGTTCGGCACCGACGAACAGAAGGCCCGCTACCTGCAACCGCTGCTCGACGGCGAGATCACCTCGTGCTATTCGATGACCGAACCGCAGGGCGGCTCCGACCCCGGCCAGTTCGTGACTGCCGCGACCCGGGACGCCTCGGGAAATGGGGACTGGGTGATCAACGGCGAGAAGTGGTTCTCCACCAACGCCAAGCACGCCTCGTTCTTCATCGTGATGGCCGTGACCAATCCCGAGTCGCGCACCTACGACAAGATGTCGCTGTTCATCGTTCCCGCCGAGACGCCGGGCATCGAGATCGTCCGCAATGTCGGCGTGGGAGCCGAATCGTCGAAGCGCGCGAGTCACGGCTATGTGCGCTACACCGACGTCCGCGTCCCGGCCGACCACGTGCTGGGAGGCGAGGGCCAGGCGTTCATGATCGCGCAGACCCGGCTCGGCGGCGGCCGTATCCACCACGCGATGCGCACGATCGCCCTGGCGCGCAGCGCTTTTGACATGATGTGCGAGCGCGCCGTCTCCCGTAAGACGCGGCACGGGCGGTTGTCGGACTTTCAGATGACCCAGGAGAAGATCGCCGACAGCTGGATCCAGATCGAGCAGTTCCGGCTGCTGGTGCTGCGCACCGCGTGGCTGATCGACAAGCACCACGACTACCAGAAGGTGCGCCGCGACATCGCGGCGGTCAAGGTCGCCATGCCCCAGGTGCTGCACGACGTCGTGCAGCGGGCCATGCACCTGCACGGCGCGCTCGGCGTCTCCGACGAGATGCCGTTCGTCAAGATGATGGTGGCCGCCGAGTCGCTGGGGATAGCCGACGGCGCCACCGAACTGCACAAGATGACGGTGGCCCGCCGCACCTTGCGCGAATACCAGCCCGTGACAACGCCATTCCCGTCCGCGCACATCCCCACCCGCCGCGCGGAGGCGCAGGCGCGCCTGGCCGAGCGTCTCGAGCATTCCGTCGCGGAGTTCTGACCCGGGGGCTCGTTTCGGCGACACTTAAACCACGCACACGACACGCCGCAATGCATCGCCGTGGCTTAAGTCTCGCGACGGCCGCCTGGGTCAGGTGATGTAGCGGACGATGCTCTCGGCCACGCAGGCCGGCTTGGCCGAGCCTTCGATCTCGACGGTGGTCGACATGGTCGCCTGCACGGCGCCGTTGCCGACGTCGTCGACGCTGACCAGCGACGTCTGCGCGCGCACCCTCGAACCGACCGGTACGGGCGCGGGAAAGCGAACCTTGTTGAGGCCGTAGTTGATTGCGAGTTTGATGCCGTTGACGGTGTAGATCTGGTGCTGCAGGCGGGGCAGCAGCGCCAGGGTCATGAATCCGTGGGCGATCGTCCCACCGAACGGACCCGCGGCCGCGCGTTCGGGGTCGACGTGGATCCACTGGTGATCGCCGGTCGCGTCGGCGAACAGGTTGACGTCTTGCTGGGTGATCGTCACCCAGTCGCTGTGCCCGATCGTCTCGCCGGTGGCGGCGGCGAGGTCGGCCACTGATTCGAAGGTGCGCATTGACGTTCCTCCTTGACTCCGGGTGGTAACCATAGCGCCGTTGCCGCGCCGCCCCACCATCCGGCCCACCCCGTTTGCCCGAGCACCGCGGGGGTAGTCGCGGCTGGGGAAAACAGCTTGCCGACATCGCGTACCCGACGGTCGCCACCGCGGTCATCACCCACACCGATCCAGGCCGGAGGCCGTTACGGTGGCGTGCGGGTTTGGCACTGCATGGCTGGGGAACCCGTCAGGGATTGGGAGCCGCATCGAAAGGAAGCACATGGCAGATCCGAAGGGCCACAAGACGGAATCCGACGTCGAACCGGAGGCTCACGAGTCTCGCTCACGCGCCGCGGCCGGAGACGCCGACGGCTCGTACGTCGGGGCGGCCGGTTCGGATGATTCTTTCGATACCGGAGAGACGGGCGCCGAGGCACGCAGTCAACGCGGCTGACTGACACCGGAGCCCCGGTCAGTGATCCACGGTCTCAGGAGAGGCCGTACAGCACCACGGCAAAGCCGACCAACACGACGGCCACGGCCGCGAGCGCTCGGTGCCGGCGCTGCATCCATCGCCTGATCCGCTCCAGCTGGGGGTCGATTCGTGGCCCGACGACGAGGTAGGCCAGGACCGGGGCGGCGACGGTCGAACTCGCCAGCGCCGCATAGTAAGCCACCGCCAGCACCGAGCCGACGGCCGTCATTCGCACGCTGGCGATCTGGGTTCCGACGGCCGCGCTGGCGGCCAGCACCTTGGGGTTGGCCAGCATGGGGACCATTCCGATCGCGGCAACGGCCGACGGCGTTATCGTGCCCACACTGCCTTCCCACCCTGGGCCGCCCGTGGGGTGGGCGCGTCGCCACCACAGCCAGGTGCCGAATGACATCAGCACCACGCCGGCCCCGATGACCACCCAGTCGGCCCATGCCGGCGCGGGCCCCAGCAGGTCGTCGAGCAGTCGCGGGAACTGCATGAATCCCGCGGCGAGGACGGTCAGCGACACCAGCCTGCCCAGCACGTAGGCGACACTCGAGGAATACGGCCGGTCGTTGTGGACGAGCAGAACCAACGACACCACGATGGGTATGGGTGAAAGCGCCACCACGAGTCCCGGTGCGGTCAGTTTCGCCAACACCAGGCCCGAAAGTACCGACACACCAATGCCTTTCAGACGTCCACGAGCGCCTCGTCGGGACGTCGGCCGAGCCCCGCGGCCCGCGGTGTCACGGCCTGGCCCGCCCCCGAAGGACCGGCGTCAGGGCATCGGAGACGGTTGCTTGAGCGCTCCGATCGCGGCCTGCAGTTTGGCGGTGGCCTGGTCCGCGACGTCCTGCAAGGCCCCCTGCTCGCCGGTCACCTTGACCATCAACTGGGGATCCATCGCCTCGACGAGAACCGCATCGCCCGGGCTGTCGGGGTCGGTTCGCACCACGACGTTGCATGGCAGTAACTGGCCGATCTGGCGGTGAATCCCGAGCGCACGATGCGCCAACACCGGGTTGCAGGCACCGAGGATGAGGTAATCCTCCATGTCCTCACCGAGCTTCTTCTTCAGCGTGGCCTTGACGTCGATGGTGGTCAGCACGCCGAAGCCCTGCTCGGCCAGAGCTTCCGTCGTCCGATTCACCGCGTCCTCGAACGACGTGTGCAGCGTGGCGGTCAATCCTGATGTCATTTCTCCTCCTCTTTCAGGTTTTCTCGGTTGCGCGGGCGCGTCAGCCCGCGGTGCGCGGCCGTTGCAGTTGGGCGAACTGGGGAACGGCGGCCAATGTCGCGACCGCGTCGAACACTGCGATCGAGTCCCCTTCGTCGGGTACCGCGGTCAGGACCGGGCCGAAGAACGCATGCCCGTCGATCTGCAGGATCGGACTGCCGCCGGTTTCGCCGAGCGCATTCTGTGCCGCCTGGTGCCCTCGCCGCACCAGCTCGTCCAGCGATTCGTCCGAGATCGCCCCGGGGGTGGTGTCGCGCACCCCCGCCGCGGTCAAGACGTGCGTGACGAGGTTGTCGTCGAGGGGCTCCGAGCGGTCGATGTATCGCTCACCGAAGGCGAAGTACGCGGCGGCCCACCCGGCAGCGCCCTTTTCCCGCGCCACGGTGGCCATCAACCGGCCGACCTTCCGGGAGTCGCGCATGCGCGCCTGCTGTGGGGGCGGGAGTTCGCGCCCCTCGTTGAGCACCGCCAGGCTCATCAGCTGCCAATCCACCGACACGCCGGCCTTCTCGGCGACGGTGCGGAGCCAACGCGCGGTGTTCCACGAAAACGGACACACCGGGTCCAGCCACAGCGTGACTTTCGATCCAGCTCGACCCTTGTCGGCGGGGTCCATTGCTCATCCCCTTTTCAGAGAGGCCGGTCGTCAGGCCAGGCTCAGGAACAGTTTTTCCAGCTCGTCGATCGATAGGCCGGGCCTGTCAGTGGGACTACCCTCCGGCCGGGTGATGCAGTCGCGCAGACCGGAGGCGATGATCTTGAATCCGGCGCGATCCAGCGCCCGCGACACCGCGGCCAACTGAGTGACGACATCCTTGCAGCTGCGGCCCTGCTCGATCATCGCGATGACGCCGCCGAGCTGGCCGTGGGCGCGGCGTAAACGGGCGAGGACGGCATCCATGTCGGCGGGGTCGTGCCCCGCGGCGTCGGCCGTAAGCGGCGAACCGACGCGAACTTCTTCTTTCATGACTTCTTCATACCATACCCCTGGGGGCATCACATCACGATTGGCGATACCCCTGGGGGTATGATACTAATGGAGCCGCGGGTGAAGCGGAGATTCGCGGGCATCCGGTCACGCGTTGGCGTGGGGCCTGTGCCTGCCGACCCTCAACTGCGGGCCGAACGGCCCTATTGGCTGCGGTGACGCGGGCAGACACTCCATACCGGGAGACCAGGTCACGAGGGAGAGGAAACGTCAGTGTCCACGTTTCTGAGACGGGCTTGGGTACCGCTCGTCGTCGTGGTGGCGGTTGCCCTCGGCGGCGTGGCCGTTGATCGGCTCCGCGGCGTCTTCGGCTCCGAAGAGATCTTCACCGCGACCGGCAGCAGCGCCGCGCCCCTCGAGCCCTCGCACATCAAGCAGGTGACATACGAGATCTACGGGCCCAGCGACACGACGGGAAGCGTGAGCTACTTGGACAAGAACGCACAGCCGGCACAGGCCAACTTCACCAACCTCCCCTGGAGCTTCACGATCACCACGACGGTGCCCGCCGTGATCGCCAACGTGGTGGCGCAGGGCGATAGCGACAAACTCGGGTGCCGCATCACCGTCAACGGCGTGGTCAAGGACGAGCAGTCCTCGGCCGGGCGCCACGCCCAAATTTCCTGTCTGGTGAAGGCCGCATGAACACCGACACCGAGGCACGTCCGAGATTCATGCGGTTCGTCCGCACCTTCGCGTGGCCGATCATCATCGGCTGGCTGCTCCTCACCGTTGCCCTGAATGTCCTTGTGCCGCCGATCGAGTCGGTCGCACGCAAGCACGCGGTGACCATGTCGCCGCAGGATGCGCCGGCGATGATCGCCGCCAAACGGATGGGCGCGACCTTCCACGAGTCGGATTCCGACAGCATCGCGATGATCGTCCTCGAGAGCGATAAGCAACTCGGCGACGAGGCGCACCGCTATTACGACGGCCTGGTGAGCAAGTTGCAGGCGGATCCCAAGCACGTGCAGCACGTCCAGAATGTGTGGGGGGACCCGCTCACCGCCGCCGGCGTCCAGAGCAAGGACGGTAAAGCCGCCTACGTCCAGCTCAACCTGGCCGGCAACCAGGGCAGCACCTTGGGCAATGAATCCGTCGATGCGGTGCGCAAGATCGTCGACAAGTCGGATCCGCCCCGCGGGCTGAAGGTCTACGTGACCGGCCCGGCACCGCTGACGACGGACATGAACGAGGCCGCCGACAAGAGCATGTTCAAGATGATGGGCGTCACGGGCGTCGTCATCATGATCATGCTGTTCATCGCCTATCGGTCCGTCAGCACCGTGCTGCTGGTTCTGGTCATGGTCGGCTTCGAGATGGGCACGGCCAGGGGGCTTGTCGCGCTGCTCGGCAACAACGAATTGTTGGGATTTTCCACGTTCGTCGTCGCCATGCTGTCGTCCCTGGCCATCGCGGCGGGAACCGATTACGCGATCTTTCTCATCGGTCGCTACCAGGAGGCCCGCCAGGCGGGTCAGGATCGAGAAACCGCCTGGTACACCATGTTTCGCGGGACCTCGCACATCATCTTGGGCTCGGGTTTGACCATTGCCGGAGCCACCCTCTGTCTGCACCTGGCGCGGCTGTCGTATTTCAAGGCGCTCGGCATCCCGTCCGCCCTGGGGCTGCTCGTCGTCGTCGCGGGGGCGATGACAGCGGCGCCGGCGGTGGTCGCGGTGGCCACCCGGTTCGGTTTGCTCGACCCGAGGCGGATGATCAAGACGCGCGGGTGGCGGCGCATCGGCACCGCCACCGTGCGCTGGCCCGGCCCGGTGTTCGCGGCCTCGCTGGCCATCGCGATCGTCGGCATCCTCATCATGCCCAGCATGAAGATCAGCTTCAACGACCGCTACTACACACCCGCCAACGTGCCGTCGAATGTCGGATACGCGGCCGCGGAGCGCCATTTCAGCGCCGCAACAATGAATCCCGACATCCTGATGATCGAGAGCGATCACGACATGCGCAACAGCGGCGACATGATCATTCTCGACCGGCTCGCCAAGGACATCTTCCGGTCGCCGGGAATCGCGATGGTGCAAAGCATCACCCGGCCGCTGGGCGGCCCGATCGAGCACACGTCGATACCGTTCCAGATCAGCGCCCAGTCGATTCCCATCCAGCAGAACCTTCAGTTCATGAAGGACCGCACCGCGGACATGCTCAAGATGAGCGACGATCTGGGCGCCATGATCGGCTCGATGGAGCGGATGCAGGGCTTGTTGGGTCAGATGAGCAATACGACTCATCGCATGGTCGGCGACATGGGCGACATGCAATCCACCCTGAACGAGATGCGGGACTACTTGGCGGACTTCGACGATTTCGCGAGGCCGTTCCGCAGCTACTTGTATTGGGAGCCACACTGTTTCAACATCCCGGTCTGTTGGGCTTCGCGCTCGGTGTTCGAGGCGATCGACGGCGTGGACAAGTTCAGCGAGAACATGCGCACGCTGATCAAGGACATGAACAACGTCGACGCGATCATGCCCCAGATGGTCGCCGAGTTCCCGCCGATCATCGCCGTCGCGAAGTCCATGCAGGGCACCCTGCTCACGATGCACAGCAGCTTCTCGGGCCTGGTCACGCAAATGGCGCAGATGACCGATACGGCGAGCGCGATGGGTCAGGCCTTCGACGCCTCCAGGAGTGGTGACTACTTCTACCTGCCCCCGGAGGCGTTCCAGAATCCCGACTTTCAGCGGGGTCTGAAACTGTTCCTCTCACCGGACGGCAAGGCCGCGCGCTTCATCATCACCCACGACGCGGACCCGGCGACTCCAGCGGGCATTGCCGCGGTCAAGCCGTCGCTGGATGCCGCGCATCAAGCGGTGAAGGGAACGACGCTCACCGGCGCCAAGTTCTACCTCACCGGGACGGCGGCGATCTACCGCGACATCCAGGCCGGCTCCCAATACGACCTGCTGATTGTCGGGATCGCCGCCCTGACACTGATATTCGCCGTCATGGTGATCATCACACGCGCGCTGGTCGCTTCCGTGGTGATCGTCGGGACGGTGCTGCTGTCGCTGGGCGCCGCCTTCGGATTGTCGGTGTTGGTGTGGCAGCACCTTTTCGGCCTGGATTTGAACTGGATCGCGCCGGTGTTCGGGTTGATCATCCTGCTGGCCGTGGGGTCCGACTACAACCTGCTGCTGGTGTCACGGTTCCAGGAGGAGATCGGCGCGGGGCTGCGAACGGGCATCATCCGCTCGATGGGGGAGACCGGCAGTGTCGTGACGGCCGCGGGGCTGGTGTTCGCCTTCACCATGATGTCGATGGTCGCGAGTGACCTGCGCTCTATCGGCCAGGCCGGCAGCACAATCGGCCTCGGCCTGCTGTTCGACACCCTGGTCGTGCGCTCCCTGATGACGCCGTCGATCGCGGCGCTGCTGGGTCGCTGGTTCTGGTGGCCGATACGGGTGCGGCCGCGCCCGGCCAGCTCCATGCTTCGGCCGTTCGGACCGCGTCGGCTGGTTCGCTCCCTCTTGCTGGGCGAGGAGGCCGATACCGCCAGGCTCAACACAGCGCCCGGTGATGGCCAGACCGGCGCGCGGCCGCCCCACGGAAACGCTCCGACATATTCAGGCGCCGCAGACCCGACGCAACCGGCCTGAAACCGTTTGCCGACGCGACGCGCGGGTACGTGGGCCACCATGACTACGGCAACACAACAACGGCTGCGCGCCGTCGCGTTGATCTGCACGTTGAAGAAGAGTCCCGCGACCTCGAGTAGCGAGCTGATGGCCGACTGGGTGCTCGAGCAACTGCGCCAAGCCGGCGCCGATGGCGAGAAGGTCCGCTGTGTCGACTTGAACCTGCTGCCCGGAACGGAATCGGACATGGGGGCGGGTGACGAGTGGCCGCAGCTGCTCGAAAAGGTCCGGGGCTCAGACATCGTCGTGGTGTCCACACCGACGTGGGTGGGTCACATGTCCAGCGTCGCCCAGCGCGTCCTGGAGCGACTGGATGCCGAGATCTCCGATAAGGACGACGCCGGCCGGCCCAAGATGGTCGGCAAGGTCGCGCTGGCCGCGGTCGTGGGCAACGAGGACGGTGCGCACAAGATCGTGGCCGATCTTTTCCAAGCCCTCAACGACATCGGATTCTCCATTCCGGCGCAGGGCTGCACGTACTGGAACGGTGAGGCGATGCAGGGCGGCGATTTCAGCGACCTCGACGACGTGCCGGAAGTGGTCGCGACCACCACCGAATCCGCGGCCCGCAACGCTGTGCACCTCGCTGCTGCGCTACGGCACAGCCCCTATCCGCCGTACGAGTAGGAGGTCACCTCGGGTAGCGCCGAGGGGTGAACACCCGGTCACCGAGATCGTCGGAGTACCACTGGGTTTGCGACGAGCCGACGATCAGCAGGCAGCGCATGTCGACCTCGGCGGGGTTGAGATCGGCCAGCCGCACCACGCGGACGTCTTCGTCGGGCCCGGACACGTCGCGGCCGATCACCACCGGCGTACCGGGCTCGCGGTGGGCCATCAGGACGTCGCGCATCGCGCCGACCTGCCACGTCCGGGCCTTGGATGCCGGGTTGTAGATGGCCAGCACCAGATCGGCGGAGGCCGCGGCGGCCAGCCGCTCCGCGATGATGTCCCACGGCTTGAGCCGGTCGGACAGCGAGATCACCGCGTAGTCATGGCCCAGCGGCGCGCCGACCCGGCTGGCGACGGCCTGGGCGGCCGTCATCGCCGGAACCACCCGGACCCGCACTCCCGGCCACTGTTTGGCTTCCTCCAGCACCGCGGTCGCCATCGCGAACACCCCCGGATCACCCGACGACACCACCGCGACGGCGCAGCCCTCCTCGGCCAGCGCGCATGCTAGCCGCGCACGCGCGGGTTCGTCGGTGTTGTCACTGGGGTGGCGCCGTTGCCCCTCACGGACCGGGACGCGATCCAGGTAACCGGCGTAGCCGATCAGGTCGGTCGCGGCGGCCAGCTCCCGGCGGCTCTGCGGCGTCATCCAGTCGTTGTCGCCGGGCCCCAGGCCGACGACGGCGACGGTGCCCGCCCGCCCAGGCCGCCGTCCGCGGCGCCCACCGGGCAGCATGGCCAGCGAAAAGTACGGCACCCCGGTCTCATCGACGTCCGCGGCGGGCAGTATCCGCTGCCCGGGCGTGCTGGCCCGTTCGACGTAGAACGCGTCGTCAAGCTGCCCGGTCGCCGAAAGCGCTTCGCGCACAGCCGGATAGGAGCGGCCCAGCTTGAGCACGACGGCGGCGTCGGCGTCGGCGAGCCGGCGGGTCAGCTCGGCCACCGGCAGGGTGCCCGGCAGCACCGACAGCACCTCGTCGCCGGCCACCAGCGGCGTGGCGATGGCCGCCGACGCGGCGCTCACTGACGTGACGCCCGGGACGATGACCGCGTCGAACCGCTCCGTCAGCCGGGTGTGCAGGTGCATGTAGGAGCTGTAGAACAGCGGATCGCCCTCGGCCAGCAGCACCACGTCGCGGCCGGCGTCGAGGTGCGCGGCGATGCGCCGCGTCGCCTCGGCGTAGAAGTCTTCCAGCGCGCCCGCGTAGCCGCGGGGATGGTCGGTCGCCTCGGTGGTCACCGGATAGACCAGGTGCTCCTCGATCTGGCCGGGCCGCAGGTACGGTTCGGCGATCCCCCGGGCGATGCTGCGGCCGTGCCGGGCGCTGTGGTAGGCGACCACGTCGGCCTCGCCGATCAGCCGGGCGGCCTTGACCGTCACCAACTCGGGGTCGCCGGGCCCCAACCCGACGCCCCATAGGGTGCCCCGCGCGCTCATTCGGCGTCGCTCGCGATCGCGTTGACCGCGGCCGCGGCCATCGCGCTGCCGCCGCGGCGGCCACGCACCACCAGATAGGACATCCCGCGCGGGCGGTCGATCAGTTCCTGCTTGGACTGCGCGGACCCGACGAACCCGACCGGCCCGCCGAGCACCGCCGCCGGCGGGGAAACGTCCTCGTCGATCAGCTCCAGCAACCGGAACAGCGCGGTGGGGGCGTTGCCGATCGCCACGACCGCGCCCGGCAGCTTGTCGGCCCACAGCTCCACGCCGGCCGCAGAACGGGTGGTGTGCCGGCGCGCGGCCAGCTCGGTCGCGCGCGGATCGGCCACCAGCGAGACGACCTGGTTGGCGGCCGGAAGCCGGGCGGCGGTGATCCCGGCCGCCACCATCGAGGAATCGCACAGCACCGGGGCGCCGCCGCGCAACGCGGCGCCGGTCCGCGCGACGACGTCGTCGGTGTAGGCGACGTGGTCGGCGACGTCGACCTGCCCGCAGGTGTGGATCAACCGGACCACCACCCGCGCGACGTCGGCCGGAAATCTCGACAGGTCGGCTTCGGCGCGGATGGCCGCGAACGACTGCCGGTAGATCTCGGCCGCGTCGCGGATGTAGTCGAGCACCCGCTCACCCTAAGGGCTGGTCGCGGAGCAGCCGATATCCCCGTCCGTCGGCGACCAGAACCTGGCCGGCCGGCGGGCTGCCGCAGGCGCGCTCGCAGCCGACGAAATGACGGTGCACACCGGCATCCGCATGCCCCGCCTGCAGCGACAGCGCGGCATCCGCCCGCACGTTGGCCGCCGAGTGCGCGCACCCCGGGCTGCCGGTGCAGGCGCTGACACCCAGCCAGGGCGAGTTCTCGTCGAAGACCAGCCCCAACGGCGCCAGCACCCGCAGGGCGGTGTCCGCCACCTCTTCGCCCAGATCGCACACCAGCACCGACCGCCACGGCGTGACCACCAGGGGAGCCCCGATCGCGGCCAGGAACTCCGCGACCCGCGCGGGCAGCACGCCCAGTGGCACCGCCGCGCCCAGCGTCACCCGGCCGTCGTGCTGGTTGATCCAGCCCACCGGTCCCTTCGTGACGGGCGGGAACGGTGCGGTGCTCATGTCGGCCTCGGGCAGCAGTTCGGCAGAGTCGGCCAATTCGCTGACGCGCCAAGCCTTTCCGCGGATCTCGACGAACCGCACGGCCAGCGCGACCAGTGCTTGGGCAACGTCGCCGACGGCCAGCCGGACGCCGGCGTCCCGGCCCGTCACCAGCAGCGCGACGCCGTCGTCCAGCGCATGCACGCCGACGTCGGCGCCCAGCCCGGATACGTCGGCGCGGCCGTCGTCGACGGCGAACCAGAAGCGGCCCCCCAGCTCCGCGAGCCGCGGCTCGGCGCAAATCGCCGCGTCGAGCTCGCGCACCCACCCGCGCACGTCGGCGACCCCGCCGACCCGGCCGGACAGGGGAGACGCCACGATGTTGCGGACCCGTTCATGCGTCGGTGACGGCAACAACCCGGCGCCCGCGATCGCCTCGGCGACCGCCGTGACATCGGTGATGCCGCGCAACTGCACGTTGCCCCGTGCCGTCAGCTCGAGCGTGCCCGAGCCGAACCCGCTCGCGACGCCGGCCAGGGTCGCCAGCTGGTCGGGGGAGATGCTGCCGCCCGGCAGCCGGACCCGCACGAGCACGCCGTCGGCGGCCTGGTGCACCTGCAGCGCACCCGGGCAGGCGTCGGCGTCGCGGTCTCGGGCCACCACCACACGGTACGACCGCTGGGGCCGGCCGCGACAGTTGAGTAGCCGACTACGCTAGCCGCCCGGCAACGCCGCGCCGGACACTGCGATTGCCCCATTTCGTCCAGGTCAGGAGCGTGGAATGGAACAACGCGGTGGTCATGCGGTGGTTCTGGGAGCAAGCATGGGCGGCCTGCTGGCCGCCCGCGTGCTCGCCGACTTTTACGACCGGGTCACGGTGGTGGAGCGAGACATCCTGCCCCTCCATCCCATCAATCGCCGCGGCGTTCCGCAGGGCAGGCTGATCCACGCCCTGGCCGCACGCGGGACCCAGGTTCTCGACGAGCTGTTCCCCGGGTTTGTGGACGAACTCACCGCCAACGGCGCCGGCATCTGGGATGACGGCGACTTTTCGAAGGTGTCGATATCGGTTGGCGGGCACACCACGCCGCAATCCGGCTGGGCGCCGAAGCCGCCCGTTGTCCTCTTCCCGAGCCGACCGCTGCTGGAATGGAACGTGCGCCGGCGGGTGAAGGCGTTTGCCAACATCACGTTCCTCGAATGTCACGACGTGGTCGGCCTGATCACCACCCCGGCTCGTGACCGCGTCATCGGGGCCAGGGTCGTGGACCGTGTCCTGGAGCACGGGAAGGCGCTGCCCGCCGACCTTGTTGTCGACGCGACCGGCCGGGGGTCTCGCATGCCGGCCTTCTTGGAGGACCTCGGCTACGGCCGTCCGCGGGAGGACGAGGTGACGGTGCAGCTCGCCTACGCGTGCCAGCTGCTGCGCCTGGAGCCCGGTGCGATCCGCCAACACATGATCGCCGTTTTCCCCGAGCCCGGGCGCCCCAAGATGTTCGGCCTGATCAGAAACGAAAACGACACCTGGATGTTCGCGGTCGGAGCCATGGCCGGGCTGCAGCCGCCGGGCGCGACCGCCGAAATGATCGAATACGCAGAGGATTTCGTGCCTGCCCACGTATTGGACGCGTTGCGCGCGGCCGAACCGCTGGGCGCGGTCGTGCACCATCGCGTGCCCTCGAACCGCTGGCGGCGCTACGACAAGATGCGGCGCACTCCCGATGGCCTGCTGGTTGTGGGCGACGCGGTGTGCAGCTTCAATCCCATCTACGGGCAGGGCATGACGGTCGCCGCGATCGAAGCGACGGTGCTGCGGGAATGCCTGCTCCGCGGGGAGCGTGGCCTGGCGCGCCGTTTCTTCCGCTCGTCCGCGAAAACCGTCCGGGTGGCCTGGCAGACCGCCGCCGGCTCCGACTTGGCCCTTCCCGAGGTGGAAGGTCGCACCCCGACGTCGATGCGCATCAGCAACGCCTTCCTGGAGCGGGTGCTGACCGCCGTCGAGGTCGACCCCGTCGTCGCCGGGCAGTTCATGCGGGTCACCGCGATGGTCGACCCGCCGACCCGATTGTTCCGTCCGTCGATTCTGCGGCGCGTCGCTCGAGCCAAGGGCCGTCGCCCGACGGGTGTCCCAGTTAACCGCAAGGAAGAGAAGGGAAGTCAGATGTCGAACGACAACATCGAGGTGACGAAGAGGGGCTACGAGGCATTCACCGCGGGTGACCTCGAAGCGGCGTTGGACCTCTTCAGCGACTCGGCCGAGTGGACCATCAACGGCGACAGCATGATTGGCGGGACGTATCGGGGCAAGAACGAACTCACCGAACTGTTCATGCGGCTGTCGGAGAAGGCGACCAAGGTCGAGACGAAGCGCTACCTCGCCGACGGCGACGTCGTCATGGTCCTGACCCGCGTCAGCGTCGGAGACGAGAGTGCCGACGAAGCCGATGTGTTCGAATTCCGCGACGGCAAGGTTGTCAAGGCCCACTCGTTCGGCGACACCGCCATGCAGGAACGCATCTTCGGCAGCAAGCGCGTGGCGGCCGGATAGTTGCCGGTCAGGACGTTCCCGTCCGCCGCGCGTAATCCTGGCGCTTGTCGGTTTGCAGGTCGCTGGTGAAGACGCGGTCCGTGCCTACGGCGCGTGCGATCGCCTCCGCTATGCCTTGTGGCATCAGTCGCTGCGCCGACGCCATGATGCCCATCGAACGCGGAACGACCACCCGCCGTTTGGGTTTGGCGATCACGCCGACGACGGCCCGGGCGACGTCTTCCGGCTCGGCGTTCTTGAAGCCCCGCGCGTGTCCGACACCCGCGACCATTTCGGTGTTCGTCAGGGTCGGCATGATCGTCGAGAAGTGGATCCCGCGGCCACGGTTCTCCATGCGCACCGAGTCGGTGTACCCGAGCACGGCATGCTTGGTGGCGCAGTAGGTGGCGATGCCCGCACACGGCAGCACGCTGGCCATCGACCCGACGTTGACGACGTGACCGCGACCGCGCGGCAGCATCCGTTGCGTGGCCAGCTTGGTGCCCAGGATGACACCGCGGATGTTGACGTCGAGCACCCGCTCGGTGACGTCGTCGGCCTCGTCGACCGCGCTGCCCGCGGCGATGACCCCGGCGTTGTTCACCAGCACGTCGAGCGGCCCCAGCTCGGCTGCGACGGCGTCGAGGAAGCCGGCGAAGGATTGGCGGTCGGTCACGTCCAACCCTCGGCGCACGGTCAGCCCCAGCCGCCCACCCGCCTCCTGCACGGCCGCCTCGTCGATGTCCCCGATGGCGACGTTGGCCCCCAGGCCGTGCAGGGCCGTGGCGATGGCGAGGCCGATGCCGCGGGCACCGCCTGTGACGGCAATGACCTTTTCGGCAACAGATTCGGATTTCATCAGGTCAGTTTGCGCCGAAGCTGCGTTCAGGGCGAGGTTCGAGCGAATTTTCGGTTGGAGCCGCTGCACCCTGGGCACACTCGTCACCGTGCGGACAGAGG
Source organism: Mycobacterium sp. E3247 (assembly GCF_001667785.1). Classification (NCBI taxonomy): domain Bacteria; kingdom Bacillati; phylum Actinomycetota; class Actinomycetes; order Mycobacteriales; family Mycobacteriaceae; genus Mycobacterium; species Mycobacterium sp. E3247. The sequence goes on from NZ_LZJG01000322.1 coordinate 45,066, forward strand.
AGTACGCCCCGGGACGGCTGGCCGACGTGTTCGGCGACTCATCGCAACCCACGGTCTTGCTGTGGCACGGCATGCAGACCGACGCCCGCGCCGCGGTCCGTCCCCTGGCCGGCATGCTCGCCGCCCGCGGGGCGGCGGTGGTGGTGCCGGACTGGAATTCGCACGCCGGCGATGGCGGGCGCGCGGACCTGTTGCGCTCGCTCGACTTCGCCCGCAACATCGCGGCCAGCGGCGCCCTCGTGCTCGTCGGGTGGTCGCTGGGCGGGTGCGCCGCCGCGGGCCTGACCCTCGATGCGGTGCGCTTCGACCTCGCCCTTGCGCATACCGTCTGCCTGGCGGGCGCCTTCATGGTCCCCGATCCGATCTCCGGTCGCCCGCCCAGCGACATGCTGTCGGCCGACCGCATCGGTGCACCGTTCACGTTGCTGCACGGCCGCGCCGACGACGCCGTGCCGGTGGCCGCCAGCAGGGCCTTCGCCGCCGACCTCGAGCGGATCGGTTGGCACGTCGAGCTGGTGGAGCTGGCCGCCGATCACGGGTCGATCGCCGGCGCCGACTACGACCCGGTCGCGGACCGCTACGAGCCGGCGACGGGCGGGCGGGCGCTGGAGGTGGCCGCCGAGGTCGCCGCTCGCATCGCGGCTGTGATCGGTCGCTGACGGCCGACGCGATTCACCTGCCCGCGAGTCTCAAACCCGGCGCGGCACGCGACCCAGCTCGCGCAACCAGCCCTTGCGGGCCGCCTTATGCCACTTCAGGGACGCGGGCATCGTTCGCCACCCGCGCCTGATCGCGGCCCGCACCGCCCGGTAGCACGTCTCGTCGGTGCGCGTCCATCGAATGTCAAAGCGCTCCCGCACAATCGGCGGCAAACCACCGAAGATCACCAGGCGCATCGGCGGCGCCAGCGCGGTTCGGACCGGCAGCATGGGCAGTAACGCGTCCATGAGCGGACTCAACAGGGGATGGCTCGGATAATCCGGTGACGCGCTCATGTCGGGGATCGCGGGCCTGTTGATGAACTTGATCAGATAGTCCGACGCAGCGTTGGGTTGCAGCACTTCGACGCAGTAGCGCTGGTAGTCGGCGTTGAAGTCGGCCAGCGTCGGCGGCATGACCGACTCCGAGACGCCGTACCGCCGATACCATTCGCAGCCTTCACGATAGAGCTGTTCGCGTTCGCGATCGGTCAGCCGGTGGGTGTCCCAGTATTCGGCGAGGCCGGTGCACCATCGTCTGAAATGTGGCGTGCGCCCACCAGTACGTCTCCGGATTGAGCGCGTGATAGCGCTGCCCGTCGGGCAGTTCGCCCTTGATGTCACGGTGGAAGTCGCGGACCTTGATCCCGGTGTCATCCGCGTCCGGGCCATCGTAGATGGTGCCGAGAATGCCCGGCAGGGAACGAAAGACGCGATCGACCGGATCTTCGAAGAAGTCCGAATGGTCGATCAGGCCCTGGCCGATGGCGGGGTGCATCGTCTGCATCAAGCCGGCCGTTCCGCCTTCGAAGGCGATGCGCATGTCGCCGGCCCAGCGCCATAGCAGCGACTGCGGACCCAGGTCGACACGGGTGCTCACAGCGCCAACTTGCCTACGTCATGGGCCTGGTGGCCGAAATACCGGCGCAACACACGCTGCTGAGAGCGGTCGCCCCACCGTTGCACATGAGCGGTACCCCAGCGGGTTCGGGTAAGGGTCATGACCTGTAGCGGGCGGCCCAGCCGGCGATTGCGCGCCTCGGCGCGGAGAAAGCGGCGCGGATATCGGGCGTCCGTCTTGAGCGGTACGTCGAGGTCTGCGACCATGACTCAATGCTGACACGAGCTTTTATTCACGTTCAACTCGCGTTCTGATGGCTCGAACCAACAAGGGCGCCGCCCGCCGAACGCCCAGCCAGCGGCGGTCGCGGGCGCTGGTGGAACGCATCCTGGACGCGGCTCAGGAGGTATTGATCGGCCACGGCTACGACGGCGCATCCACCAACCGAATCGCGGCCGCAGCCGGTGTCAGCCCGGGTTCGCTTTACCAGTATTTCCCGAACAAGGACGCCATCGTCGCCGCGGTCATCGACCGCTACAGCGACGCGCTGGCCGCCAGCGTGGCGTCCACCCTCGCGCAGTCGTTGGACCGGCCCGCGCCCGAGCATGTGCGGGATTCGGTCGCTGCGCTGCTCGACGCGCTCGACGTGCATCCCGAATTCCTGCGCGCCGTCATAGAACAGACCCCGCGACTGGGCTCCGGCAGCAAACTCGTGGCGTTCGAGCAGCGTATCGGCGAGCTGACGATGGCCTATCTGGTGATGAACCGCGACCAGGTGCGATCCGATGTTCGCTTCGATACCGCAGCGTGGATGCTGGTGCGGATGATCGAGCACCTCACCGTCCGCTACATCCTGGACCGGCCCGACATCGACCGGAACGAGTTCCTCCACGAGATAACGACTTTGGCGTTGAACTACCTGAGGATTCACGACGTCCCGGTGCGCCGTGCGTAAGCCTGGGGCTTGCGGCCCACCGCGATCAGGCCGGCATCGACCTACGTGCCGATTCGGCCGTCCGATGCCGCTGCGGTACGAATGATGGGTGGCTGAGCCGACCATCCTGCTGCTGTCGACGTCCGACACGGACCTGATCAGCGCCCGTTCCAGCGGCAAGAACTATCGGTGGGCCAACCCGTCGCGCCTGTCCGACGAGGAACTGCCCGACCTGGTGTCGGGCGCCTCGGTCGTGGTGGTCCGCATCCTCGGCGGTTACCGTGCCTGGCAGAGCGGCATCGACACGGTGCTCGCCAGCGGCGTCCCGACGGTGCTGGTCAGCGGCGAGCAGGCAGCCGACGCGGAGCTGACCGGCCTGTCCACCCTGGCCGCCGGCATCGCGGTGCAGGCGCACATCTACCTGGCCCACGGCGGCGTGGACAACCTGCGCCAGCTGCACGCCTTCCTCTCCGACACGGTCCTGATGACCGGCTTCGGGTTCGCCCCGCCGGTGGTGACCCCGACCTGGGGTGAGCTGGACCGGCCGGACGCCAGGCACACCGACGGCCCCACCATCGCGGTGCTCTACTACCGCGCCCAGCAGCTGGCCGGCAACACCGGCTACATCGAGTCGCTGTGCCGGGCCATCGAAGACGCCGGCGGGCGGCCGCTGCCCGTCTACTGCGCCTCGCTGCGCACCGCCGAACCGGAACTTCTGCACCGACTCGGCGACGCCGACGCCATGGTGGTCACCGTGCTGGCCGCCGGGGGACTGCGGCCCGCGACCGTGACCGCCGGCGGCCAGGATGACAGCTGGAACGTCGAACACCTTGCGGCCCTGGACATCCCGATCCTGCAGGGCCTGTGCCTGACCAGCCCGCGGGATCAATGGCGCGACAACGACGACGGCCTGAGCCCGCTCGACGTGGCCAGCCAGGTGGCGGTTCCCGAGTTCGACGGCCGCATCATCACGGTCCCGTTTTCGTTCAAGGAGATCGACGACGACGGGCTGATCTCGTATGTCGCCGACCCGGAACGCTGCGCGCGCGTTGCGGGCCTGGCGCTCCGGCACGCGCGGCTGCGGCATGTCCCGGTGGACGAAAAGCGTGTGGCACTGGTCTTTTCGGCCTATCCCACCAAGCACGCGCGCATCGGCAACGCGGTCGGGCTGGACACCCCGGGCAGCGCGGTCGCGCTGCTGCGCGCGATGCGCGAGCGCGGTTATCGGGTGGGCGAGTTGCCCGGGGTCGACGCCGGCGACTGTGACGCCCTGATTCACGCGCTGATCGAACGCGGCGGCCAGGACCCCGACTGGCTCACCGACGCCCAACTGGCCGGCAACCCGATCCGCGTGTCGGCCAAGGACTACCGGGCCTGGTTCGCGACCCTGCCGGCCGACCTCGCCGACACCGTGATCGAGCATTGGGGCCCGCCGCCCGGCGACCTGTTCGTCGACCGCAGCGAGGACCCCGACGGCGAGATCGTCATCGCCGCAATGCAAGCAGGAAACCTGGTCCTGATGGTGCAGCCGCCCCGCGGCTTCGGGGAGAACCCGGTCGCCATCTACCACGACCCGGACCTGCCGCCCAGCCACCACTACCTGGCCGCCTACCACTGGCTGGATGCCGGGTTTCACGCCGACGCCGTCGTGCACCTCGGCAAGCACGGCAACCTCGAATGGCTGCCCGGCAAGACGCTGGGCATGTCGGCGGCCTGTGGGCCCGACGCCGCGCTGGGCAACCTGCCGCTGATCTACCCGTTCCTGGTCAACGATCCCGGCGAGGGCACCCAGGCCAAGCGGCGCGCGCACGCCGTGCTCGTCGACCATCTCATCCCGCCGATGGCGCGCGCCGAAACCTATGGCGACATCGCGCGTTTGGAGCAACTGCTCGACGAGCACGCGAACGTGGCCGCGCTGGATCCCGGCAAGCTGCCCGCCATCCGGCAGCAGATCTGGACGCTGATCCGCGCCGCCAAGATGGACCACGACCTGGGGCTGACCGAACGGCCCGCCGAGGATGCCTTCGACGACATGATCCTGCACGTCGACGGGTGGCTGTGCGAGATCAAGGATGTGCAGATCCGCGACGGGCTGCACGTCCTCGGGCAAAAGCCAACGGGGGAGGCCGAACTCGATCTCGTGCTGGCGATCCTGCGGGCGCGGCAGCTGTTCGGCGGCGAGCACGTCCTGCCGGGATTGCGGCAGGCCCTGGGCCTGGCCGAGGACGGCACCGACGAACGAACCAGCGTCGATCGGGTCGAGGCCGTGGCCCGGCAGTTGGTCGCGGCGCTGCAAGCCACCGGCTGGGATCCGGCCGCCGCCGACCGGCTCACCGACGACGCCGACGTCGCGGCGGTGCTGCGGTTCGCGGCCGCTGAGGTGGTGCCCCGGTTGGCCGGCACCGCGGCCGAAATCGAGCAGGTGCTAAGGGCTTTGGACGGGCGGTTCACTCCCGCCGGACCGTCGGGGTCGCCGCTGCGCGGCCTGGTCAACGTGCTGCCCACCGGGCGCAACTTCTATTCCGTCGACCCCAAGGCGGTGCCGTCCCGGCTGGCCTGGGAAGCCGGCGCGGCGCTGGCGGATTCGCTGCTGACCCGGTACCGAACCGACCACGGGCGATGGCCGCAATCGGTCGGGCTGTCGGTGTGGGGCACCTCGGCGATGCGCACCGCCGGCGACGACATTGCCGAAGTCCTTGCGCTGCTGGGCGTCCGGCCGGTCTGGGACGACGCGTCGCGGCGCGTCGTCGGCCTGACGCCGATTCCGCCGGCCGAGCTGGGCCGCCCGCGCATCGACGTGACGGTGCGGATCTCGGGGTTCTTCCGGGACGCCTTCCCGCACGTCGTCACCATGCTCGACGACGCGGTGCGGCTGGTCGCCGACCTCGACGAACCCGCCGAGGACAACTACGTGCGCGCCCACGCCCGCGCCGACCTGGCGCAGCACGGCGACCGGCGCCGCGCCACCACACGGATCTTCGGATCCAAGCCCGGCACCTACGGCGCCGGGCTGCTGCAACTGATCGACAGCCGCAACTGGCGCGACGACGCCGACCTCGCGCAGGTGTACACCGCCTGGGGCGGCTTCGCCTACGGGCGCGACCTGGACGGCCGCGAGGCCGTCGACGACATGAACCGCCAGTACCGGCGGATCGCGGTGGCCGCCAAGAACACCGACACCCGCGAGCACGACATCGCCGACTCCGACGACTACTTCCAGTACCACGGCGGCATGGTCGCCACCGTGCGCGCGCTGACCGGGCAGGCTCCCGCCGCCTACATCGGCGACAACACCAGGCCCGACGCGATCCGCACCCGCACCCTGTCGGAGGAGACCACCCGGGTGTTCCGCGCCCGCGTCGTCAATCCGCGCTGGATGGCCGCGATGCGCCGGCACGGCTACAAGGGCGCGTTCGAGATGGCGGCGACGGTGGACTACCTGTTCGGCTACGACGCCACCGCGGGGGTGGTGGCCGACTGGATGTACGAGCAACTGACCGAGCGCTACGTGCTGGATCCCGAGAACCGCAAGTTCATGGCGGAATCCAACCCGTGGGCGCTGCACGGCATGGCCGAACGGCTGCTGGAGGCCGCCGGCCGCGGCATGTGGGCCCAGCCGCAGCCGGAAACGCTGGACGGGCTGCGTCAGGCGCTGCTCGAGACCGAGGGCGACCTGGAAGGCTAGCTCGCCTTAAGTTGGCGAGCAGACGCAGAATCGCACGCGAACGGCCATTCGCGTGCGATTCTGCGACTGCTCGCGGGTGTCAGTCCGTGAAGTCGATCCGGACGCTGATCGGGTCGGACTGCAGGGCGCGGAAAGTTGCGGCGACGACCGGTGACCACAGCCGCGATGTCGCGAACGTGCCGGCCCGCTTCGCCGGGTCGTCATCGGGTTCGAACCGGGCGATCCCGGGCCGCCACCGGTTCCGTTGCCGGATAGACACTTTCGGGTCGGCCGCGATGTTGAGGGCCCACCCGGAGCGTCGCCCGTGCTGGGAGATCAGCCAGGCGCCACTGCCGTCGAAGTTGGCGGAAACCGGAACGCGGCGGCGGGACCCGGATTTTCGTCCGGTCGTCTCGAGCTCGGTCGCGAACGTCATCCGGATGCCGAGGCGGCCGAGCAGGGCCACGGTCGGATTGGCGAGGTAGCGGCCGACGAGGCGCTCCCTGCGGAACTTCCGGACGGCGTGCCGGGTGGTGATGGGGTCAGCCGCGTTGCTCGACATCGTTAGCCTCCGGTCTCGTCGTGGTAGATCGATTGGTCTACTATGCTGTGTGCCAATTTAGTAGAATAATCGGTCTACCGCAAGTGGGTGCTGAACGGCGAAGGTGAGGAAGGTCGATGTCTGCACGGGAGCGCCTGATTACCAGCGCGATTGCGCTCGTTCGTACCGCCGGGGTCGCGGGCGCGAGCGTGTCGGCGTTGCTCGACCACTCCGGCCTGGCGCGCCGGACGCTCTACCTGAACTTCCCGGGCGGCAAACCGGAACTCGTCCAGGCGGCAACCGACGCCGCCGCCGCCGAGCTCACCGCCGTCCTCGAGGAGTGCATTCACGACGCCGATCCGGCGCGAGCGGTGGCGGCCTTCCTGCAAAGGTGGGAGGCGATGCTGGCCGACAGTGACTACACGGCGGGCTGCCCGATCGTCGCGGCGACGCTGGGCCGCGCGGAGGCGCCCGCCGCTGCCGACGCCGCGGCGGCGGCTTTCAGCTCGTGGGAGGGTCTGTTGGCCCAGCTGCTCCGTCAAGCGGGCGTGGAGCGATCGGCGGCGGCCGATCTGGCCACCACCGCGGTTGCCGCCGTGGAGGGCGCGGTCATCATGTCCGTGGCGCAACGGTCGCCGACCCCACTGCGGCGGGTACGGCGTGTGCTCGCCGCCCAATTCGCCATCGGTCAGCCAAAGCCGATCTCGAAGGCTGAGCGGCAGCCCGTCAGATGAAGTCCGAACCACCGTCCACGTTGACCGTGGCGCCCGTGACGTAGCCGTTTCGCCGCGACGCCAGATAGGCGGTGATGGAGGCGACCTCTTCGGGAAGTCCGGCGCGACCCAGGTCGCAGGGCTGGTGAAAGTTGTTGTCGATCCAGGTCATTACATCGACCGGATTGGTGGCGTCGAGGCCGTCGGCGGCGAGGATGTCCTTCAGTACCTCGGTGAAGCTGGCGGTCACAATGGTCCCGGGACACACGCAATTGACCAGGATGCCGTCTTTGGCAAGGCTTTTGGATAAGTTCTTGGTGATGCTGGCCAATGCCGCCTTCGAGGCCGTGTACGCGACGATGCGCGGGTTCTGCCGCTGGATCGAGTGCGCGGACAGCGTCACGATGCGCCCCCAGTCCGCCGAGCGCAGCAACGGCAGCGCGCAGCGGATCGATCGCACGGCCGACATCGTGCCGAGCGCAAAGGCGTCGTTCCATTGCGCGTCGTCCATCTCCTCGAAATAGCCGTCCCCCGGTCCTATCGTGTGGACGAGGCTGTTGAGTCGTCCCCAACGCTCGGAGATCGCGGCGAAGCCCTCCGCGATGGACTCGGCATTCGCCATGTCCACGCTGATCCCCACGGCATCCGGGGCGCCCGCCTGGCGCAGCGAGGTCACGGCGGCATCGAGCGCGCCTTGGCCGCGGGCCATCACCGCCACGCTGGCTCCTTCGGCCGCAAGGGTTTCGGCGATAGCCAGCCCCATTCCCTTGCTGCCGCCCGTGACCACGGCGGTCGATCCCGCGAAGCCCAGGTCCATCTGTGTCTCCCTCCGGTTTGTGTGCGGTTGGCTAAGACTGGGCGATCGCTTTTGTGGTCACGCCCAGGCCGCCCAAGCAGAAACGAAGCGCGCGTCGGCGGACGCTGTCGCGGTCGCAATCGCCGGTCGCCCATTGCCGTTCGATGGCCGCCCACACCACGGCGTGGATCGCCTGCGCGTCGGTCACCGGGTCGATGTGATGGAACACTTGGTTCTCCAGGCCGCGTTGAAGCGTCTCGCTCAGTGGCTTGAGCAATTGCTCGTAAGCCGGCTGGACGAGTTCGGGGGAGGCGAACATCTGGGATTGGGCCTCCAGCGACACTCGGCGCAGGTCGGATTTGATGTTGTCGTCGAACGCCAGGTCGAGTCGTCCGTCGATCCACGCCGCCACCGCGCCAATCTCCGTGGCGGCGGCAGCCATTCGCCGGCGTAGTCGCCGTTCCTCCACCCGAGCCATTTCGAGGAGTAGCGCGGCCACGAGGGCGTCCTTGGACTCGAAATGCCGATAGAACGCGCGGGTGCCCAAAGAAGCGCATTCGAGAACGGCGGCGATGCTGAGGCCGCGAACTCCCCTCTCCCGCAGCGTCGTTGACGCGGCGGCCAGGATTTCGCGGCGCACCGTCGGGTCTGGAGGAAGTTTGTCGCGCCGGCGCGTGCGAGGCGTGCGCACGGGGTCAGGCTGTCGCATCGTAGGCGGCGAGGTAGTCCGCAAATCGCTCACGAACCCCTTCGGGGGTCAGGCCGTAGTCGGCCAACTCGTAGTCGTGGGTACCGCGCGCGCCCGGGCGGTGTCCCTGCGCCCATCGCGTGACCGCACGCAAAGTGGCATCGGTGAAGGTTAGACCCAAAGACTCGTAACTGGTTTGCAGGGTGCGCACCGGATCACTTTGCAAGTCGGCGAAGGAGACGTCGGCGAATCGGTCATCGCCCACCCGGCGACGGAAATCCATCGCCCGGCGCACACCTTCGACCCAGCTGTCGAGCTGCTCGGCGCCAAGCTCCCTTGCATCGTTGCGGTCGCTGCTCCAGCTCCGCACGTACTGGATCAGGCTGCACACCGAGCCCATCACCCTGGCCGGATCACGGTGGCTCCACAGGAATTTGGCGTTCGGGTAGGCTTCGACGAGCGCGTCGAGGGCGAACACGTGCACGGGCGTCTTGAGGTGCCACAGGACCGGTGGGCAATGCCATTGCAGGAGCTTGAGCACCCGCCGGTGAAACGTGTACGTCTCGCGCATGTCGCAGCCCATCAGCCACTCCAAATACCTTGGCGCTCGGACGGCGCCGTCGAAGTGGAAGGTCCGAAAGCTCATTCCCATCAAGTCCTGGCATTCCGTCGGTGCGGTGGGCTCGGAGTTGTACAGCGTTTTCATCAGCGGAAACATGTCGTCGAGCATCTTCAGGCCGGCCTCGGCCTGCGCGATCCGCGGGTCGCTGTGCTCGGTGGCCGTCTCCGGCGGCGGCGTCGGCGCCTGGGATTCCCACATGCGCAACGACCGGAACTGGGGGTCGGCGGCCACCAGTTGGCTCAGCGCGGTGGTCCCGGTGCGGGGTAAGCCGATGATGAAGACGGGTCCGCCGACCACCTGGTCGTCGATCTCGGGGTGCCGCGCGTAGGCGTCCTCGATCTTGAGGCGCTGGATCAGCGCGTTGCTGACGGTGGCGTGCTGGATGACGCGGCCCATGTCGTTGAGGTCGGCCTCCGTGTTCAGCGCTTCGACGATGCGTTCGAGGCCCTCGCGGTAGTAGGGCGTACCGAAGTCATCGAGACCGGTTGCGGCGCAGGCGGCTTCCTCTAGCTCATCAGCGTCGAAGGTCATCGTCCGAACCTTTCGCGCACGGCGCGGCGGCGGGCCGCGAGGATGGACTTGCGCTCCTCGGGGGTGACCATCGCGGTGTCCGAAGGCAAGTGCGCCCGAATATCGGCGGCGGGCACGACTCGCGTCGCCGGCGTCGGCGCCGTTGTGGTGCGCACACAGCGCAGGATGATGGGACCGTTGCTATGGCCGGCGGTGTCGAGCCAATTCGCGACCCCGGGATCCTCGGCACTCAGCACCACACGCACGAGGCCATCGGAATCCACCGCCGCCTGATGGGCGTTCAGGCTGGATTGGTGGCGGCCGTAATGGATGGTTTCCCACCACGGGTTGCCGATGGAATAGCTCCAGTAAATCCCTTCCGGCGCTTCCACTTCGACGATGAGCGCCTCGCCGGGGTTCAGTTCCCACCGGCCGATCACCGGCCTGTTCTCCGCGGCGGCTCCCATATCGGTGCGATCGATGGGCGGCAGGAACCCGTTCGGCGGGGCCGCCGCACCGAACTGCAAGAAGAACGCCAGGTTGTCCTGAACGAAATCGCCGAGGGCGACCAGTTGCCTCGTCACCGCCCGGTCCGGATCGACCGGACGGACGCTGGCCTCCGCCCCGTGGCCGAGCCGCTCAATGCGCAGCGACGACGCCACCTCGGTGTCCCAGTCGTAGAAGAAGTGCCGCACCGTCAGCGTGGGATGCTCGCCGTCGATCCGCATCCAATTGCCCGCCCGCTCAGTCGCTGACAGCACCACCTCGAAGTTTCCATCGGCATCCATTTCGAGTTCGTCGACCAGTTCGTTCGCCGTCGCGGCGATGCCGTTCATCGTCTGCAACCCGACGTAGCGGGCGGTGCCGCGGTTGCCGAACAGCCGGTAACTCTCCCCGCCGCGCAGCACCGCACGGGCGTAGATGCAGTCCGGACATTCCATTCCCCAGGTCACGACGTCGTCGGTGCTGGTGCGTTGTACAGCCAGGACCGGATCCCGATCGAACCGCAGCACCTCATCGATACCTGCGGTGAGCAATACCAGCAGATGCCGGAAGCCCGCGGCGAGGTCGACTCGATTTCGGCTCGCCGACTCGGTTTCGACGACCCGCGCGGCGTCGCGCAGCCGGTCCAAAAGGTACGACCACGCCTGGGCCGGGCCGACGTCGCCGGTGTCGCCGGACAGCGCAGCCTCGGCAATCGAGAACGGCAACCACGCCATCGGCTTCGCCGGGTCGCTCATGTGTCCCCGCTTCGGTCGTTGCTACGAAGCCCTTAAATGAAAACACAATTTACGTTTAACGTCCGCTGACTATCGCAGCCAGGGTAGGCGAATGTCAACGATGAATTCGCTGAGCGGTAGGTTGACACCGTGACGCCCACCTTCGCCGACCTCGCCAAGGCGCAGTACATCCTGCTGACCACCTTCACCAAGGACGGAAAGCCGAAGCCGGTTCCCGTCTGGGCCGCGGCCGACGGCGACCGGCTGCCCAGCCAGGCGATGACGCCGCCGCGCACCGCCATGGCGGTCGCGTATGTCGGG
>NZ_LZJG01000323.1:0-778 GCF_001667785.1 Mycobacterium sp. E3247
TGCATACCGGTTGCATCGGCACCGGCCGCACGCTCGGTCATCGCAAAACAGACCCGAATGTCACCGTTGACCAGCGGCTCCAGATAGCGCTTTTTCTGCTCGTCGGTTCCATGCTCGATCAGCGTGAGCATCGTCGCGTCCTGGGGGCCCATGCAGTTCATCGCCCAGGCACCCAGGTGACTGAAGGCGCGCCCGACCTCGACCTGCACGACCGCGTTCGCCAGATGACCGAGGCCCATTCCGCCGTATTCGACCGGAACGAACGGGCACCACAACCCGGCAGCGCGCGCTTCGGCCTGAAGCTCTTTAACGATTTCGAAGAAGGGCCGCGCGCCGACTTGAGGCTCGGCTGGCAGCACAACGTCGTCGATGAATGCGGCGACACGCGTCCGCAGTTGCTGAATCTCCGCCGGGAGCTCGAAATCGATCATGTGACATACGCTGACAGGATTGACAGTAACTGTCAACACCGTTAGCGTCAGTGCATGACTTCGACTGCGACGCTGCTCGACGTCGATCGGCTCGATTCGTGGATCGGGGACCAGTTGCCCGGTTGTGGGATCCCGATGACGGCTGAACGGATCGGCGAGGGGACCGGAACGGCAAACGTGTCGTTCCGGGTGGCGCGCGGTGAACACGCCTGGGTGTTACGTCGGCCGCCAGCGGTCAAGAACCACCCCACTGCCTCGAATACATTGCGGGAGTGGCGCATCCTGCGGGCTTTGGAGGGCACCGACGTGCCCCATCCACCGCCGGTGCTCTACTGCGAAGATTCCGA
>NZ_LZJG01000324.1:0-49101 GCF_001667785.1 Mycobacterium sp. E3247
CGGGCACAACGCCGCATCCCTCTGAGCCGCATCCCTCTGAGCGGGGGCGCACGGCGCGGGGCGGGTGTGACGAAGCGGCCGCGCTAGGCTCCGCGCATGGCCGCTGTAGACCTGACCGCCGACGTACCGATGAGCCCGCAGGACATGTGGGACCACGTCTCCGACTTGTCGGACCTGGGAGACTGGCTGGTGATGCACGAGGGCTGGCGCAGTGATCTGCCCGACGAGCTCGGCGAGGGCGTCCAGGTGGTGGGCGTCGCCCGGGCGAAGGGGTTCCGTAACCGGGTGACCTGGACGGTGACCACGTGGGATCCGCCGCACGAGGTGGCGCTGTCGGGTTCGGGCAAGGGCGGCGCCAAGTACGCCGTCACGCTCACCGTGCGAGCCGCCGCCGAGGGGTCGACGCTCGGACTGCGGCTCGAGCTGGGCGGGCGTCCGCTGTTCGGCCCGGTCGGTTCGGCGGCGGCGCGCGCCGTCAAAGGCGACGTGCAGAAGTCGCTGAAGAACTTCGTCGAGATGTACGGGTAAAACCGCGCGAGACACACGCGGCGACACGCCGAACTCGTGTCGGTCCGCGGTCATAGACTGGCGTCCCTATGAACCACTCCTCCTTCGTGCACCTGCATAACCACACCGAGTACTCGATGCTGGACGGGGCAGCGAAGATCACGCCGATGCTGGCCGAGGTGGAGCGGCTGGGGATGCCCGCGGTCGGGATGACCGACCACGGAAACATGTTCGGCGCCAGCGAGTTCTACAACGCGGCGGCCAAGGCCGGGATCAAGCCGATCATCGGGGTCGAGGCGTACATCGCGCCCGGCTCGCGCTTCGACACCCGCCGCATCCAGTGGGGTGACCCGGGCCAGAAGTCCGACGACGTCTCGGGTAGTGGTTCCTACACACACCTGACGATGGTCGCCGAGAACGCCACCGGACTGCGCAACCTGTTCAAGCTCTCGTCGTTGGCCTCCTTCGAGGGCCAGCTCGGCAAGTGGTCGCGGATGGACGCCGAGCTCATCGCCGAGCACGCCCAGGGCATCATCGCCACCACGGGCTGCCCGTCGGGTGAGGTGCAGACCCGGCTGCGGCTGGGGCACGACCGTGAGGCGCTGGAATCGGCCGCCAAGTGGCGCGAGATCTTTGGCGCCGACAACTACTTCCTCGAGCTGATGGACCACGGGCTGTCCATCGAGCAGCGCGTCCGCGAGGGCTTGCTCGAGATCGGACGCAAGCTCGGCATCCCGCCGTTGGCGACCAACGACTGCCATTACGTCACCCGCGACGCCGCGCACAACCACGAGGCGCTGTTGTGCGTGCAGACCGGTAAGACGCTGTCGGACCCGAACCGGTTCAAGTTCGACGGCGACGGCTACTACCTCAAGTCCGCCGCCGAGATGCGCCAGATCTGGGACGCCGAGGTGCCCGGCGCCTGTGACTCGACGCTGCTGATCGCCGAACGGGTGCAGCCGTACGACGACGTGTGGGCGCCGCGGGACCGGATGCCGGTCTTCCCGGTGCCCGAGGGGCACGACCAGGCGACCTGGCTGCACCACGAGGTGATGGCCGGGCTGCGGCGGCGATTCCCCGCGGGCGTCGGCCAGGACTACATCGACCGGGCCGAGTACGAGATCAAGGTCATCTGCGACAAGGGCTTCCCGTCGTACTTCCTGATCGTCGCCGACCTGATCAACTACGCCCGGTCGGTCGACATCCGGGTGGGACCCGGCCGCGGTTCGGCGGCGGGCTCGCTGGTGGCCTACGCGCTGGGTATCACCAACATCGACCCGATCCCGCACGGGCTGCTGTTCGAGCGGTTCCTCAACCCCGAGCGCCCGTCGGCACCCGACATCGACATCGACTTCGACGACCGTCGTCGCGGTGAGATGGTGCGCTACGCCGCCGACAAGTGGGGCCAGGACCGCGTCGCCCAGGTCATCACCTTCGGCACCATCAAAACGAAAGCGGCGCTGAAGGATTCGGCGCGCATCCATTACGGTCAGCCCGGCTTCGCCATCGCCGACCGGATCACTAAGGCGCTGCCGCCGCCGATCATGGCCAAGGACATCCCGCTCTCGGGCATCACCGACCCGGCGCACGAGCGGTACAAGGAAGCCGCCGAGGTCCGCGGCCTGATCGAGACCGATCCGGACGTCCGCACCATCTACCAGACCGCGCGCGGCCTGGAGGGTCTGATCCGCAACGCCGGTGTGCACGCCTGCGCGGTGATCATGAGCAGCGAGCCGCTCACCGAGGCCATCCCGCTGTGGAAGCGGCCGCAGGACGGCGCCATCATCACCGGCTGGGACTACCCGTCGTGCGAGGCCATCGGCCTGCTGAAGATGGACTTCCTGGGCCTGCGCAACCTGACGATCATCGGCGACGCGCTGGGAAACATCAAGGCCAACAGGGGAATTGACCTCGACCTGGAGTCGGTGCCGCTCGACGACAAGCCCACCTACGAGCTGCTGGGCCGCGGCGACACCCTGGGCGTGTTCCAGCTCGACGGCGGGCCGATGCGCGACCTGCTGCGCCGCATGCAGCCGACCGAGTTCAACGACATCGTCGCCGTGCTCGCGCTGTACCGCCCGGGCCCGATGGGCATGAACGCCCACAACGACTACGCCGACCGCAAGAACGCCCGGCAGGCCATCAAGCCGATCCACCCGGAGCTCGAGGAGCCGCTGCGCGAGATCCTCTCGGAGACTTACGGTCTGATCGTCTACCAAGAGCAGATCATGTTCATCGCCCAGAAGGTCGCCTCCTACACGATGGGCAAGGCCGACGCGCTGCGCAAGGCGATGGGCAAGAAGAAGCTCGAGGTCCTCGAGGCCGAGTACAAGGGCTTCTACGAGGGCATGACCGCCAACGGGTTCTCGGAGAAAGCCGTGAAGGCGTTGTGGGACACCATTCTTCCGTTCGCCGGGTATGCGTTCAACAAGTCGCACGCGGCCGGCTACGGCCTGGTGTCCTACTGGACCGCCTACCTGAAGGCCAACTACCCGGCCGAATACATGGCCGGCCTGTTGACCTCGGTGGGCGACGACAAGGACAAGGCCGCGGTCTACCTGGCGGACTGCCGCAAGCTGGGCATCACCGTGCTGCCGCCGGACGTCAACGAGTCCCTGGTGAACTTCGCGTCGGTCGGCCAGGACATCCGGTTCGGGCTGGGTGCGGTGCGCAACGTCGGCGCCAACGTGGTCGGTTCGCTGATCAAGACCCGCAACGAGAAGGGCAAGTTCACCGACTTTTCGGACTACCTGAACAAGATCGACGTCTCGGCCTGCAACAAGAAGGTGACGGAGTCGCTGATCAAGGCGGGCGCGTTCGACTCGCTGAGCCATGCCCGCAAGGGTCTCTTCCTGGTGCACACCGACGCCGTCGATTCGGTGCTGGGCACCAAAAAGGCCGAGGCGATGGGCCAATTCGACCTGTTCGGCGGCGACGACGGGTGCACCGAGTCGGTGTTCACCATCAAGGTGCCCGAGGACGAGTGGGAGGACAAGCACAAGCTGGCCCTGGAGCGGGAAATGCTGGGCCTGTACGTGTCGGGGCATCCGCTCAACGGCGTGGCCCACCTGCTGGCCGCCCAGGTGGACACCCAGATCCCGGCCATCCTGGACGGCGACGTCCCCAACGACACCCAGGTTCGGGTGGGCGGCATCCTGGCGTCGGTCAACCGGCGGGTCAACAAGAACGGGATGCCCTGGGCCTCAGCGCAACTGGAAGACCTCACCGGTGGCATCGAGGTGATGTTCTTCCCGCACGCCTATTCCACGTATGGCGCCGACATCGCCGACGACGCGGTGGTGCTGATCAACGCCAAGGTCGCCGTCCGCGACGACCGGATCAGCCTGATCGCCAACGACCTTGTGGTGCCGGACTTTTCCAACGCCCAGCCGAACCGGCCGATCGCGGTCAGCCTGCCCACCCGGCAATGCACCGTCGACAAGGTCAGCGCGCTCAAGCAGGTGCTGGCGCGTCACCCCGGCACCGCGCAGGTGCATCTGCGGCTGATCAGCGGGGACCGGATCACCACCCTGGAGCTGGACGCCTCGCTGCGGGTGACGCCGTCGCCCGCGCTGATGGGTGATCTCAAGGAGCTGCTCGGCCCGGGGTGCCTGGGCAGCTAGGCCGCGGCTCGGGCGTCAGGGTTCATGCCCAAGCATTGATTGAATCGCGCTTTGAGTTGGTACTTTGCGGGCACATGACTTTGACATAGCCGCGCAACTCGGTTTCTGCTGCCAGACAACGATGTTGTGCAAGTACTCGCGATGGTGCGGAACGTGTCGCGGACGGGATCGTACGCTCAGATAAGGTCACTCGCATGGCGATCACGAAACGCATCACCAAGCGTTCTGGAATGCCGAATCCCGATCCGGCATGATCGCCCGTCTCTGGTCGATTCGACATCAGCGTGTCATCAATGGCGCGCTGATTGCGCTCGCGGCGACCGACGGCACGGTATCTACCCTGTACAGCCAGGCTTATGTCCCTGGCCTGGCATTGTCAACGCGCTTTAGTTTGCTGTTGGCCGGGGTCGCGATAGTCGGATTGTTTTTCCGTCACCGCGCGCCCTATCTGGCTTTTGCGTTAACCATTCCGGCTGCGGCAGTCACCACCGGCATGCTCGCTTCCCAGGTGGCATTGTTGACGGTGGCGCGAAGGCGGCCGTCGCTCCGCGCGCTGGGCGTCTGCGGGGGCACCGCGTTCGTCTGCTTCACCGAGCCGTGGGCGAACCCGTATTCGGTTCTGAGCACCGTCTGGGCTGCCCTATACGCCGTAGTCTTCGCGGTTGCACCGATCTTGCTTGGTTTGCTGATTCGGGCTCGAGCCGATCTGTCGAGTCAGCTGGACGAGATTGAGCGCGTACGCCGGCACGAGGAGCAGTTGCTCATCGAGCGCGCGCTGGCACGCGAACGCGCCGACCTCGCGCGGGAGATGCACGACGTGGTGTCACATCAAGTGAGCCTGATCGCGGTGCAGTCCGGCGCCCTACAGGTCACCGCGAACGACGACGCCACCGCACAAGCAGCCCGGACAATACGGGCACTCAGCGTGCAGACGCTCGACGAACTGCGCCAAATGGTCGGAGTACTGCGCGCATCCGCAAGCCAAACTGCCGAGGTCACACCTCAACCCGGGCTTGCAAATATTGACAGCCTGGTCGCCGCTTCCGGCGTGCCAGCTGTCATCAGACCTCGTCCCGACACCGCGATCATCCCGTCGCCCGTAGTGCAGCACACCATTTACCGCGCAGTACAAGAGGGTCTGACCAACATCACCAAGCATGCTCCAGGGGCCACCGCCACGGTCGAGCTACAGATCGACCACGGCCACGTGAGGCTGCTGCTCGTTAACAGCAAACCCGACCGCCCACCTGACCAACTGCCCGGGGCGCAACAGGGGCTGCCGGGTCTGCGCGAACGCGCCGAACTGCTCGGAGGCACCTTATGCGCAGGCCCGCTCAGTGACGGCGGCTACCAAATGTCGATGACGCTACCAACACATGTTTGACCATGACGCGGCTACAGAGGCTCACAGCCGCGTCCATTTCACGAATCACCGAACATCCGCGTCTTCTTGGCTTTCCGAAGCGAGTCGGCGAGCACAAGCAACACTTCCCGTTGGTGATCGGTTGTGTCGTCGCCGCACATTAATTCCTCGACCACTCGGATCGCCGCAGCCATGCCCTCCGCAAATCCGCGTTCGTAGAGGCACCACAATTGGATGAATTGCTCGGCACCCCGAAAGCTGTTGACGTCCAATATTTCTTTCCGATCAGCAGAATGTGGTCTGAGAAACGATCCCCCCAGCCTTGACTGTGACCGGTTTCAGCCTGTGCAGGTGAAGGGTGAGTTGCATTTGATAGTCAACGGCGCCGTGCAGCCCGAGGCGGTCAATGCCGCGACGGCGAGGATCAGACCCGCCGCAAGCCTGAACCTGAGACGAGACTCACTCAAAGTGGCCCTCGCGCCGAATTGACCCGGCTGCGCAGTTCTTTGACTCATCGATACGACCTTGACGGCCCGGATCGGAAACCGAAATCCGGCAGGTGTCGGTTTTAGCCATCCGAGTGGATGGACGCGCTTACCCGGCTAGCTGGATTCGGCGCTCGGCGCGCCGTCCTCGTGTGCTTGGCGCGAGGGGTTCGACTCTAAACGTCGCGGCGCGCTCAGTCGAGTCGATACGGCGCAACCTCAGGTGGCCAGTTTTGGCAGCCAGTTGGCTGGATGTTGGGTCGGCCGATGAACTGCGTCCGCGGTTGCGAGTACCTTCACCGCAGAGACCGTCGGTGCATGAGGAGGTCCCGTCTCGTGATCAGCGTGGTCATTGTCGATGACGAAGCCTTGATCCGGTCGGGCTTCGAGCTGATCCTGTCAGCGGCCCCGGACGTTGACGTGGTCGCCACCACCGACGGTGTCCATGCCGTGGAGCTGATCGCCGAGCACCAGCCGGATGTGGTGTTGCTGGATATCCGGATGCCCGGAAAGGATGGTTTGGCCGTGTTGGCCGAACTCATGGCCGCCGACTGGTCACCCGTGGTGGCGATGCTGACGACCTTCGACGCCGACGAATACATCGCCTCCGCGCTGCGACTGGGTGCCGCCGGATTCCTCTTGAAAGACACCGACCCCGTCCAACTTCCCGCGATGGTGCGCAGCTTGGCCGCCGGTGGGCTGGTGCTCTCGGACAAGGTCAGCCCGAAGGTGATCGCGGGTTACCTGGCGGACCCCGTCGATCGTGTCGCGGCAAGCAAAGTTGGTGGCTTGAGTGCACGCGAGGTCGACGTGCTGCTACTTGTGGCGCGCGGTTACTCCAACGGCGAGATCGCCTCTAAGCTTTTTTCCAGCGTTGGCACCGTCAAGGACCAAGTCAGCTCGATTCTCGCCAAGCTCTCGGTCAAGACGCGAGTGGAAGCCGCAATCATCGCCCAACGTGCAGGGATTTTGGAGCGTGATCCGACGTGATGACGTCGCTCCCGTCGGGGACCCGTCAGCATGCGATCAACGGCATCTTGATCGTACTGGCGGCCGCTGACGCCGCGGTATCGATCCTCACCAGCGAGACCCATTCTCCGGGCTGGATTTTGGCGGCTGCTGTCGGCATTGTCGGCTTGTGTTTCCGCGCCCGCGCCCCCTACGTGGTTTTCGCGCTGACGGTCCCCGCGACGGTGATCGGTTATGGCGTGCTGGCCGCGATGGTGGGCTTGTTCACGGTAGCGGAACGACGACCGGCCCGAAGCGGGCTAATCGCGTGCGCACTGATCGTGTTCGTCTGCTATTCCGCGCCGTGGCGGGAGGAGGAGTCCTACTGGAGTCTGGGCACCGCGTGGTCCGCCCTCTACGGCATCATTTTCGCAGTCGCGCCGGTGTTGCTCGGCCTGCTCGTGCGAGCCCGGTCCGAGCTGTCGAGCAAGCTGGCCGAGATTGAGCGCGCCCACCGGCATGAAGAGGAGCTGCTCGTTGAGCGTGCGCTGGCGCGAGAACGCGCGGATCTGGCCCGCGAGATGCATGACGTGGTGTCGCATCAAGTCAGCCTGATCGCGGTGCAGTCGGGTGCGCTGCAGGTCACCGCGCCCGACGATGCCACCGTGCGAATAGCTGAGACGATCCGCGCGCTGTGCGTGAAGACCCTCGACGAGCTCCGGGAAATGGTGGGAGTACTGCGGGCGGCTGGCGGCAACACCGCCGCGCCGGCGCCGCAACCGGGACTCGATGATGTGGCCACCCTCGTTGCCGGATCCGGTGTGTCGGCGGTAGTCAGGACACGTTCAAACGCCGCCATCACCCCTTCAGCGGTGGTACAGCGTGTCATCTACCGAGCCGTGCAAGAAGGCCTGACCAACGTCACCAAGCACGCTCCCGGCGCCACCGCCTGCGTCGAGTTGTCGATCGACCGGCGACGAGTGGGGTTGACACTGACCAACAGCAAGCCCCACCGGCCTCCCGACCAGCTGCCCAGCGCCCAGCAGGGGCTGCTCGGCTTGCGTGAGCGCGCCGAACTACTTGGCGGCACCCTGCACGCAACCCATCTCAGCGACGGCGGCTACCAACTACAGATCAGGCTGCCCACCCACGTCTAAGGTCTGGCCGGTTGGTCGCGCGGAATAGCCAGTTGCCCGGTGCCGCAATACCGTTGGATCCAGCACGATTGCACAGTGACTGGATTAGTTGACGAACCTACCGCCGTCGGTGATGACGAGTCTCAACCATCCGTTGCCGGCCGGATCACCGGCGTCGATCTGGCACGGGGCCTAGCGGTATTGGGAATGTTTGCCGTCCATGTGGGGCCGGATCCTAGAGCGGGCGGCGTGGCGGGTCCGATGGCGTACGCCTCGCAGGGCCGAGCCTCGATACTGTTCGCCACCTTGGCCGGTTTGTCTCTGGCATTGGTCACCGGTGGCCCGCGCACCGCTGGTCAAACTGTGCCCGCTGTGCTTAAGCGGCGGGTTGTGGTGCGTGCCGCCATCATCTTCGCAATCGGCACGGGCCTGACAATATGGGGCACGGCGATACCGGTGATCCTGGCGTATTACGGCATCCTTTTCCTGATCGCGTTGCCGTTCTTGCGATTGCGACCGGCCACGAACCTTGGAATCGCTGCAGTCCTCGCGGTTCTGACCCCGATCGTGTCGATCATGTTGCGCCACCCGGCCGTCATCACACCTTTGAAGGCGGCCGAGCGGTTCGATCCCGTAAGTCGGATAGGGGGGGACGGTCTGACGAATCTGTTTCTCACTGGCGGCTACCCGGTTCTGACGTGGACGCCGTTCGTGATCGGCGGGATCGCGCTGGGCCGGCTCGAGCTACAACGATCGACTGTCCGTCGGAAGCTGATTGCAGGCGGTGCTTCG
This sequence comes from Mycobacterium sp. E3247, assembly GCF_001667785.1. Lineage (NCBI taxonomy): Bacteria > Bacillati > Actinomycetota > Actinomycetes > Mycobacteriales > Mycobacteriaceae > Mycobacterium > Mycobacterium sp. E3247. Next base: position 8,855 of record NZ_LZJG01000324.1, read on the forward strand.
GTCGCCCTGCTCGCTTACGGCGGCGCATGGGTTTTGGGTAAGACCGTCAATGGTGCCGCGGTCGCCTCATTCGACGAATCACATGGGACAACCGGGAACTCTGGGGCGGATGTGCGGTGGACCTCGTTGCTCAACGCCGAGGGGCACACCGGCACACCATTCGAGATTCTCGGCGGTCTGGGCATAGCGATCGTCGTGGTGGCGTGCTGCATCTCGGTGGCGAATCGGATCCCGCGCGCTGTCGCGCCCCTGGTCGCTATGGGGTCGATGTCGTTGACCGTGTATGTCGGCCACCTCATCGCCATAGAGGCAATGGATATGGCAGCGCGCGACGGCGGATCCAGTCCACCCCCGACGGGCGAATCGGTGCTGAGCTTTTGCACGTTCGCCGCCATTGCCGTTGTCGCCTCCTGGATTTGGATGCGATACAGCCGGCGCGGTCCGATTGAGGAATGTATTCATCGCGTAACGGCGCGGGTCTCGTGATCCATCGACGCGACGTGCAAAAGAGCGATCCGCCAAAATCGGCAGTCGGACGTCGGAGCCCGGTGCTGTGCACCTGGAGCTGAGCATGGACCGGCGTCGTCGCAACCTCTGCTGATCTGAGCCCTCTTCAATGTCGAAAAACCATGTAGCAGCCGCCGGTCCAAATTGCGGCCGGACACGATTGGGATTGCTCTGGTCGTTCACCAGACCCCATCGCGGCGCGCTGCTGGCCGGCCTCCTTCTCGGCCTGCTGGCTTCAACTGCGGGACTGGCGACGCCGATGATCACCAAATCGGTTCTCGACACCCTCGGTGGCCATGCATCACTGAGGGGTCCGGTGGCGGCACTTGCCGGGTTGTTAGCCCTCAGCGCAACGATCCGGTGCGTCCAGATGGTGCTGCTCGGCACCGTCGGCGAGCGCATCGTGCTCGGCGCTCGAAAGTCGCTGGTGCATCGGCTTGTTCGGGTAACCGTGCCGACTCTGATCAGCCGACCGGCGGGTGAGCTCGTGGCCCGGGTCACCTCCGATTCCGTGCTGCTTCGCGACGCCGCTTCGACGAGCGTGGTCGCCCTGATCAACGGGACCGTGATGATGGTTGGCACCCTGATTCTGATGGGCGTGCTCGATCCCGCGCTGCTGGTGACCACGCTCACCGCAATCTCCCTGGTGGCATTGCTTTTCATGCTGCTGATGCCGGGCATCGCTGACGAGCAGCAGACGGCCCAGAGCCATCTCGCGCACGCCGGCGGCATATTGGAGGGCACGCTTCGAGCAATTCGCAGCGTGAAAGCCAGCCGCGCAGAGGACCGCCAGGCTGATCGCGTGATCGGCGCCGCCAAGCAGGCTAGCCGTCATGCTGTCCGCGCCGTACGCAGGAAGGCGATCGCCGAGACGATCGCTTGGGCCGGCGTGGATCTCGCGATCATCGTCGTTGTCGCTGTGGGAGCATCGCGGGTGAGCGCGGGCGCGATGACACTCTCCAGTCTCATCGCCTTCCTGTTGTACGCGTTTGGTCTGATGGATCCGGTTACCGAACTGTCGGTCAATGTTTCGACACTACAATCGGGAATCGCTGCGGCGGGTCGCATGTTGGAAATCCAAGCACTCGACACGGAGGCCGACCCCACCTCTCAGCCCCTCGGAGACGGCACGGGTCGGGTCGACGCTCCGCCGTTAATCGAATTTCGTTGTGTTACCGCGGACTACGGTGGATACCGATACGTTGTGCAGGATCTCGACCTCGTCATCCCACGTACCGGACAGCTGGCGATTGTGGGCCCCTCGGGCGCCGGAAAGACGACAGTCTTGTCGTTGATCATGCGCTTCCTGGAGCCGCGGGCAGGCGAAGTGCTATTGCTGGGCGAGCCGTACTCCCGGTATACCCATGCCGAGATCCGCCAACGCATGGCCCTGGTCGAGCAGGAGGTCCCGGTCATACCGGGAACCATCCGTGACAACCTCACGCTTACCTATGAGGATGCCTCCGAATCCGAGTTGCAGAAGGCGCTGGCGAAAGTGCAACTTGCCGAAGACATCGCTGCTCTAGAGCACGGACTTGACACCGACCTCACCTCTTCACCGCTATCGGTGGGCCAACGGCAGCGCATCGCTCTCGCGCGCGCGATCATCCGGCCCTCAGAGATACTCCTGCTAGATGAGGCAACCGCACACGTCGACGGGCTGACCGAAGCCGCGATCCAGTCATGCGTTCGTGAGCAGGCGCGCGAACAGACGGTTATCACTGTGGCCCATCGTCTTTCGACGGTTACCGACGCCGACACGATCGTCGTTATGCACAACGGTCGAATTCGGTCGCAGGGTAAACATCCTGAGTTGCTCTCCACCGATGATCTTTACCGCGATCTCGTCAATTCCCTGCGTATCGGGAGGAATGGTTCGCCGTAGGTGGAACCGAGGCAGCTCGGCTTACTTGTGCATCCATTCGGATGGCAAGAATCGACGCCTGGCGGATCGCCATTTTCGGCACAAGCCACGACGATTGGGTCTATGAACGAAATAGCCACGCAGCGAGAGCAATCCGCGACGACGAGAGTTGAGAGCGGCATGGTCGGTCGTGCTGAGTCATCGCAGAGGATCTATCGGATCGCTGCGGGGGTCGGAATCGCCGTTGGCGGTGTGGTCATTGCCAGCGCCATTTTCGCGCTGGGATACCTCATAGGCGGCCAATCTTCCGACTGCTGGGGCTCCGATGCCGCATACGATGGCCCGGGCTGGCACGACGGGCCGTATGGGTCCGGCCCCGAGCCGGGCTGGGGCCCGTCGCCGTTTGGTACCGGCGCTCCCAGTACTGGTAGTCCGGGTTCGCCACCGGCCGGCGCGCCGACGACCCCGCCAACCTCGCGACCCTAGTCTCCATCACCCCCGTACCTACGGCGCGCAAAGAGGTGACTTGTCGGCAACCAAGCCCGATGCCCGTTGGCATCGGCGCCACTACGCCACCTCCACCCGGACGATGACGCTGTCGGGCCACACGCCGCGGTCGCGAGCGCGGGCCAGCTTCTCGCGCACGCACAGGTCTTGGTGGACGTTGGTGACACCCGGCACCTTGATCAGCGGCACGATGTTCCACTGCCAGCCATACCGGGCGCGCAGGACGCTATTGGCCCGCTCGGCCGCGGCACCGGAGAGAAGCGTGGCGCGGCCCGCCACCACCGGAGCGCCCGGCCGAATTCGCCCGCGATGGTCGCATGCGGTGAGTTCGACGCCCGGGTGCGCGGTCAGCCGCCTCGTCTTCGGCCCTACCTTGGTGCGGAACACCAGCGCGTCGCCGTCGCGCCCGAACCAGATCGGGGTGTCGACGGGGGTACCGTCGCGGCGGAACGATCGAAGCAGCGCATAGCGCGCCGCGCCCAGCCCGTCGAGTGAATGTGTGTGCATCGCCCCAGTCAACGACTTAGAGTTGGCTCTAAGTCAAGCGCCGAAGGAGGCCCGATGCTGACGATCGGCGAGGTGGCGCGCCGGGCCGGGGTCGCGGCGACCACGTTGCGGTACTACGAACAGATCGGGCTGGTGCCGGCGCCCGGACGGTTGGGCGGTCAGCGGCGCTACGACGACTCGGTGCTGGACCGGCTCGAGGTGATCCGGCTCTGCAAGTCCGCCGGCTTCGCGCTGGAGGAGATCCAGCTGCTGTTCGCCGACGACGCGCCGGGTCGTCCGGCCAGCCGCGCGCTGGCCGAGGCCAAGCTCGCCGAGATCGACGCGCAGATGGAATCGCTGGCCCGGGCGCGCGCCGTCATCGAGTGGGGTATGCGCTGCACGTGTCCATCGATTGACGCGTGCACGTGCGGCATTCACACCGCCGTGCCCGCCTGAGCGAAGGAGCCTCCATGAACCGGCCGCCCACCATCGCCGTGCAGAACTTCTCCCACGTGTGCATCGGCGTCTCCGACATCGAGGCCTCCCTGGCCTTCTACACCGCGGTGCTGGGCATGGACGTCGTCTTCGACGTCGAACTCGGCGGAGCCGGCCTGGATTCGGTGACCGGCGGCGCGGCGCAGCAGGGTCGCATGGTGGGCGGGCTGATCGGTGCCGCCATGGTCGAACTGCTGTCCTTGGGTGAGGTGCCCGAATGCCCGAGCGGGCCGCACCTGGGCTACACCAACGTCTCGTTCCGGGTCGACGACCTCGACGCCACCTTCGACGCCGTCCGGCGCGAGCATCCCGACGTCCGGGCCGAACCGCCCGTCGATATCGGCGGCGTGCGCATGTTCTTCATCTACGACCCCGACGGCACCCCCATCGAACTGCTGGAACTGCCCGCCGGCATCTCGAGCACGCTGCAGCTCTGGCGCCCCGATACCGCGTGATGTGTTCCGCGCCACAACCGACGCACGTACGCTCACACACATGACGACTGCCGAGCGCCCGGTCACCTTGTGCGAGGCCTTCCAGCGCACCGCGTCGATCGAGCCGGATGCCGTCGCGCTTCGGACTCCCGGCAACACGCAGACCATGACGTGGAGCGAGCTTGCGGCGCAGGTGCGGAAGGTCACCGCGGGACTGGCCGGCCTGGGGGTCGGCCGGGGCGACACGGTGTCGCTGATGATGGCCAACCGGATCGAGTTCTATCCGTTCGAGATCGCCGCCCAACACCTCGGCGCCACTTCGTTTTCGGTGTACAACACGCTGCCCGCAGAGCAGTTGACCTACCTGTTCGACAACGCCGGCACCAAGGTCGCGATCTGCGAGGAGCAGTACGCCGACCGCATCCGCGCCAGCGGCGCGCCCGTCGAGCACATCGTCTGCGTCGACGGTTCGCCGCCCGGCACCAAGTCGGTCGACGACGTGTGTGCCGCTGCGCCGCCGGATTTCGACTTCGAGGCGACCTGGCGGGCCGTGCAGCCGGACGATGTCGTCACGCTCATCTACACCTCGGGCACCACCGGAAATCCCAAGGGCGTGGAGATGACCCACGACCATCTGCTGTTCGAGGCGTTCGCCCTCGACAGCGTCCTGCCCTCCCAATACGGTGACCGGGTCACGTCCTACCTGCCGACGGCACACATCGCCGACCGGGTGATGGGGCTGTACGGGCTGGAAGTGTTCGGCACCCAGGTCACGGTCGTCTCCGATGTCCGCGCCATCGCCGCCGCGCTGCCCGACGTCCGGCCGACGGTATGGGGTGGCGTCCCGCGCGTGTGGGAAAAGCTCAAGGCGGGAATCGAATTCGCCGTCGGCAACGAGGCGGACGAGGTCAAGCGCCAGGCCCTGCAGTGGGCGATGTCGGTGGCCGGCAAGCGCGCCGCCACCCTCCTGGCCGGTGACCCGATGCCCGCCGAGCTGGCCGCCGAATGGGCCCGGGCCGACGAGCTGGTCCTGTCGAAGTTGCGCGACCGGCTCGGCTTCGGCGAACTGCGGTGGGCGGTGTCGGGCGCCGCCCCGATCCCCAGGGAGACGCTGGCGTTCTTCCTCGGCATCGGCGTTCCGCTCGCCGAAGTCTGGGGGATGTCGGAACTGAGCTGCGTCGCCTCGGTGAGCCACCCTCGCGACGCGCGCCTGGGCACCGTCGGCAAGCTGCTTCCCGGGATGGAGGGGAGGGTTGCCGAGGACGGCGAATTCCTGGTCCGCGGCCCGCTCGTGATGAAGGGCTACCGCAGGGAGCCCGCCAAGACCGCCGACGCCATCGACGCCGACGGGTGGCTGCACACCGGAGACATCATCGAGGTCGACGACGAGGGCTATCTGAGGATCATCGACCGCAAGAAGGAGTTGATCATCAACGCCGCCGGAAAGAACATGTCGCCGGCCAACATTGAGAACACCGTCCTGGCCGCCTGTCCGATGGTCGGCGTGATGATCACGATCGGTGACGGGCGGCCGTACAACGCCGCGCTGATGGTCTTCGACGCCGAATCGGTCGGCCCCTACGCGGCCCAGCTGGGACTGGCCGACACCTCGCCGGCCGCCCTGGCGGCGCATCCGGAGGTCATCGCCCGGGTCGCCGCGGGTGTGGCCGAGGGCAACGCCAAATTGTCGCGGGTGGAACAGATCAAGCGCTTCCGGGTGTTGCCGTCGCTCTGGGAGCCGGGCGGAGACGAGATCACGTTGACCATGAAACTCAAGCGCAAGCCGATCATGACGAAGTACGCCAGCGAGATCGAGGAGCTCTACGCACCCGAGTTGCACCCGGACGTGCACGAGCCTTCGGCGACCGCGACGGTGCAACCGGCATGAGCCGGGGACCGGGGGCGACGGCCCGTGAGTTCGGCAAGGTGGGGGTGCGAAAGCTGCTGCAGCGCACGGGCATCGTCGAGGAATCGACGACACCGCTGACCACCGACCCGGCGGAGGTTGTCCAGCTGCTCGCCGCGCCCTGGTACGACGAGCGGCTGAGCGGACTGGCCGACGAGCTCGGGCGGGACTTGCCGGGCGTGCGGGCCGAGGCCGCGTGCTACCTGAGGGAGATGGCCCCGTCGCTGGACGAGCGGGCCGTGAAGGCCTGGCGCAGCTTCAGTTGCTGGCTGATGCGGGCCTACGACGTGCTGGTCGACGAGGATCAGATAGCGCAGCTGCGCAAGCTGGACCGCAAAGCGACACTGGCGTTTGCCTTTTCGCATCGCTCCTATCTGGACGGCCTGCTGTTGCCGGAGGTGATTCAGGCCAACCGGCTCTCGCCGGCGCTCACGTTCGGCGGAGCCAATCTGAACTTCTTCCCGATGGGGGCGTGGGCCAAGCGCACCGGCACGATCTTCATCCGGCGTCAGACCAAGGACATCCCCGTCTACCGGTACGTGTTGCGCGCCTACGCCGCGCAGCTGGTGCAAAACCACGCCAACCTCACCTGGTCGATCGAGGGGGGCCGCACCCGGACCGGCAAGCTGCGTCCGCCGGTGTACGGGATACTGCGCTACATCAGCGACGCCGTCGACGAAATCGACGGCCCAGAAGTGTATTTGGTGCCCACGTCGATCGTCTACGACCAGCTGCACGAGGTCGAGGCGATGACCACCGAGGCCTACGGTGCGACGAAGCGGCCCGAGGACTTCCGTTTCCTGGTTCGGCTGGCGCGCCAGCAGGGGGAGCGGCTGGGCCGCGCCTACCTGGACTTCGGCGAACCGCTGCCGCTGCGCAAGCGCCTGGAAGAGCTGCGCGCGGAGGAGACCGGAACGGGCACCGAGATCGAGCGCATCGCGCTGGACGTCGAGCACCGGATCAACCGCGCCACCCCCGTCACGCCCACCGCGGTGGTGAGCCTCGCGCTGCTGGGTGCCGACCGTTCGTTGTCCATCAGCGAGGTGCTGGCCACTGTGCGGCCGCTGGCCAGCTACATCGCGGCGCGCAACTGGTGCGTGGCCGGTGCCGCCGACCTGACGAATCGCTCGACCATCCGCTGGACGCTGCACCAGCTCGTCGCCTCCGGTGTGGTCAGCGTCTACGACGCCGGCACCGAACCGGTCTGGGGGATCGGGGCCGACCAGCACCTGGTCGCCGCGTTCTACCGCAACACCGCCATCCACATCGTGGTCGACCGCGCCATCGCCGAGACGGCCCTGCTGGCCGCCACGGAAGACGCCGAAAACTCCGTCGACGGCTTGGTTTTGCCGGCGACCGTGCGTGACGAGGCGCTGGGCCTGCGCGAGTTGCTGAAGTTCGAGTTCCTGTTCTCGGGGCGGGCGCAGTTCGAAAAAGAGCTCGCCGACGAGGTGCGCTTGATCGGGCGGGTGGAGGACACCAGCAAGCCGGCCAGCGCGGCCGTCGTACGTGGCCTGCTGGAGAAGGCCGACCTGCTGCTGGCGCACCTGGTGTTGCGGCCGTTCCTGGACGCTTACCACATCGTCGCCGACCGGTTGGCCGCCTACGACGACGAATCATTCGACGAGGACGCGTTTCTCACCGAATGCCTTGAGGTCGGCAAGCAGTGGGAGCTGCAGCGCAGGATGGCCAGCGCCGAGTCCAGGTCGATGGAGTTGTTCAAGACCGCGCTGCGGCTGGCCCGGCACCGCGAACTGGTGGACGGCTTCGAGGACCTCGATATCGCGCGGCGACGCCGCGAGTTCGCCGACGAGATCGCCACCGCCGTGCGGCGGGTCAACGCCATCGCTGCGCTGGCCGGGGCGCGGTAACGGCTTCCCCACAAAATCCGACGACGACGGCACAACCAAGTGCATCACCGACATAGGGTCGATGGGTGGGCCTGGTAATCGATGCGATGCCCGAACTCGGTATCACCCGGATTTCGCGGTGGGTCTTCAACTGCTATGTGATCCACAACCAGGGAAGCGCGATCATCGTCGATGCCGGATTGCCCTCTGCGGCAGCCGATCTGGCACCCGTTCTGGACCGGCTCGGCGGAGATGTCCACGCGATCGTCGCCACTCACGGCCATAGTGATCACGTCGCCGGCGCCGCCCGTCTCGCGGCGAAGTATGGGGCACCGATTCATCTGCCCGCGGTGACGATGAAGTATCTGGCGGGCGAGCGCCCGCGGACCCCCAGCGCGGCTCGCGTCGCCCGCATCTGGCCCACGCTGATCGACCAGCCGCTGGACCGGATCGGCGTGGTCGGGCTGCTTTCGGGCGCCCGCTCCGCCGGCTATGGGACCGCCGGGATGCGTTGGTCCGGTCCACCACCGGTCCGTGCGCTCGCCGACGCTGAACCGTTGCCCGGTGCCCCCGACTGGCTGATCCTGGCCACCGCGGGCCACACGGACGACAGCATCGCGTTCTGGAACCCGCTGAGCCGCAGCCTCATAGCGGGTGACGCCGTTCTCAGCGCGGGCGGGCGGGCATGGCACACGCCGGAAACGGTCGACGACGCCGTCGCCGCGCGCACCCGTGAACGTCTGGAGAAGCTTCCCGTCGCCCACCTGCTGCCCGGACACGGCCGGGTGGTGCACGCCACGACCACGGTGTGGGAGGGACAACGCCGGTAACGTCGTGCCCGACCCGCCCAACCAATCGGCCACCGAACGGAATATCACCATGACCACCGTCGACAATCCCATTCCGCCGCAGGACTTGTCGGGGATCGTGGGACATCGGTTCATCTACACCTACGCCAACGGCTGGCGTTACGAGATGTATGTGAAGAACGACCGCACCATCGACTACCGGATTCATTCCGGTCATGTCGGTGGCCGCTGGGTCAAGGGCCAAGAGGTGGACCTGGTGCAGCTGGACGACGACAGCTACAAAATCTCGTGGACCGAACCCACGGGGACGTCGGTGGCCGTCAACGTCATGCCCGGCAAGCGGCGCATCCACGGCGTGATCTTCTTTCCGCAATGGATTCGGCAGCACGGCGAGCGCACGGTGTGTTTCCAGAACGATCATCTCGAGGAGATGCACGCCTACCGCGACGCGGGGCCGACCTACCCGATCTATGTCGTCCCCGAATTCGCCTACATCACGCTGTTCGAGCCTGTCGGTACCGACGACGAATCGGTGATCGACGTGGCCCCGGGGGAGCTTCCGCCGGGCTGGGCCGACCGCAGAGGTTGATCGTGGAACGCGCCACCATGAGCGGTGACCGCCGGCCCGACGACGATGCCGACCCAGAACTGTTGTTCTCATGATCCGAATGGCGACGCCCGACGACGCAGCCGCAATCGCCGACATCTATGCGCCATATGTGCGCGACACCGTGATCTCCTTCGAAACCGTGCCGCCGACCGTCGACGAGATGCGATCCCGATTAATCACCACGCTGGCCCAGCTGCCCTGGTTGGTCGTCACCGATGCAGGCGTTGTGAGGGGTTTCGCCTACGCGGGCCCGCACGGCGAGCGGGCCGCCTACCGCTGGTCTGTGGACGTGTCGCTCTACCTGGACAGGTCACTCCACCGGCAGGGGCATGGTCGCCGCATCTACACCTCATTGTTCAATCTGCTTGCGGCACAGGGATATAGCAACGCCTACGCCGCTATTGTGCTGCCCAATCCGGCAAGCGTCGGCCTCCACGAGTCGATGGGGTTCACCCCTGTCGGCGTGTTCGGTGGTGTCGGTTTCAAGAACGGTCAGTGGTGGGACATCGGTTGGTGGCACCGCCCATTGGCCGACCGGTCTGCGCGGCCGCACGACCCGCGGCCATGGTCGCAGCTGCCTGCCCGCACAGTTGAGGGTCTGCTGGCGGGTCGCACCGCGTAGAACTGCGCCCCGCGGATAGCGCTCGCGCCCCGCGGAGGCGCCGTCACCCGGCCGCGCCGCTCACAGGTACCGTCAAGGTTCGGTCGCAACACTGGCTCAACGTCGGACGCGCTGAGTTCACCGTCTGTTCATGAGGAAGGGCATCGGGCCGGGGACCCGAAGGTATGACTTATGCTGTGTCGCTGTGGGGCAGGCCATACGCGCCGCCGTGGCAACCGGCGTCGACCCATCCCGATTTCGTGGCGAGAGCCCGCGATGAATGATCCGTGCGGGGGAAAGACCCGTCCGCTGATCGCGTTCACCACCGGAGCCGACGCGCCGCCGATAATTCCGGCCCCCATCAGCCGGCCCTGGATGTCGCAGATGCGCAACGGTTGGCCGAACCGGTGCTTGCCGATGCTCATCGCGAACCAAAGTGGCTGGGAGGTGCGCAACCCGTGTGCATTCACCGCCACCTGGATGGGTGGCGACGACAGCATGGGGGTGATCATCGCTCCCGACCGGCGCGACGCCGGCCAATTCCTGCCCGTCAGCCACTTCGGTCACGGCATCGTGACCTGGCATCTGCCGATGCTGTTTCGCACCCCGCCCGGTTACAACCTGTTGGTCCGCGGTCCCGCGAACCACCCGAAGGACGCCGTGTCCCCGCTGGAGGGCATCGTGGAAACCGACTGGGCCACGTCGAGTTTCAGCATGAGCTGGCAGATCACCCGGAAGATGATGCCGGTGCGGTTCGAGGTCGACGAGCCGATCTGCATGATCGTCCCGCAGCGGCGGGGCGAGCTCGAGGAATTCGCCCCGGAAATCAGGCCGATCGCCTCCGACGAGGAAGTGCGCCGCAAGCACGAGTTCTTCCTGCGTTCCCGTAACGAGCTGGGGCAGGCGCAGGCCGCGACCAACACCGCCCTGGGTGAGAAGGTGCCGTGGCAAGGCGACTACACGCGGGGCAAGCATTCCGACGGCGAGCCCGGAGCCTCCGATCACCAGACGCGCATCCACCTGCGCCCGTTCGTTGCGTCAGACCGCGAGACGCAGCAATAGGGCTCACGCCGAGCGCGTCGCGGCCGGCTCGGCGATTCGCGTCGGCGCATGTGCGGATGGTCCGGCCCACGCGATGTATGCGTCAGGGCGCACCAGCACCGCCGGCCCGCGATCAGCCCGCTCGGCCTGCAGCAGCCCGGGAGCCTCCACCGGCGGGGCCCCGTGTTCGCGCACGAGGACGAAGCCCCCGCCCCGCTGCAATTCGGTCAACCGTCCCCGTACGAGCGGGATCTGCGTGGCGCGGGTGCCGACCAGCCCGCGGCGGCCATAGCGCAGCGTCGTGCGCGCGAAACTGCCCGCCACCACATCCCGCACCGCCGGAATCCGAAGCAGTCTGGGCGCCAATAGGTTCCGCATCCATCGTGTCGGCCGCGGATGCAGCGTGGCGGCGCGGGCGACCAGCCCGGACTGCATCAGGACCCGCCTACCGATCGGGTGGCGTTCGTCGTGGTAGCTGTCCAGTAGCCGCTCGTCGGCCCCGCCGAGCACCGCGTCGATCTTCCAGGCCAGGTTGACGGCGTCCTGAATGCCGGTGTTCATGCCTTGACCCCCCATCGGGGAGTGCACGTGCGCGGCGTCGCCGGCCAAGAACACCCGCCCGTGCCGGTACTGCTCGACTTGCCTTTCGTCGCAATGGAATCGGGACTTCCAGCTGACCTCGAGAACCCTGTAGTCGGTGCCCATGCCCCGCGCGAGGACGTCGACGATCTCGGCGTCCTCGACCGGCTCGCCGTCGGGCACCTGATGGGCGCGGTCCCACACCATGGCTCGGTACCACGTGCCCTCCCCGTCGTGGCGGTCGTAGGGGGCCAGGAAGGCCAGGACGTCACCGGGGGCCGCGACCGTGAGGCCCCCGCCGGTGGGCCCGTCCGCCAGCTTGACGTCGGCCAACACGATCGACGTCAGCACCGTCTTGCCGGGGAATCCGGCGCCCACCAAAGTTCGGACCGTGCTGTGCGCGCCGTCGGCACCGATCACGTACCGCGACCGACACGTCAGCCGGTGCGCGGGATCGTCGTCGTCCTTGGGGCGGGCGGTGACCGCCACGCCGTCGGCGTCCTGCTCGAGCGCGATCAACTCGATGCCGCGCCGGATGTGCGCGCCCTGAGCCAGCGCGTAGCGGCGCAGCGCCGCATCGACGTTGGTCTGCGGAGTGACCAACACGAACGAGTAGGGCGATTCGAGATGGGTGAGGTCGATCTGCGCGCCGGCGAACAGCCGTACGCGCGGCGCGCGATGTCCGACCGCCAGCAGGTCGTCGGCCAGGCCGCGGGCGTCGAGCAATTCCAATGTGCGCGCCATGGTGGCGAACGCCCGGCTCGACGGGTTCTCCGTCGGCCAGCGTTCCAGCACCGTGACCGACCGCCCGGCACGCGCCAAATCGCCCGCGGCCGTCAGGCCCGTGGGGCCCGCCCCCACCACCAGAACGTCGACGTCGTGGGCGGTCATCGCGCCGCTCCTTCCGGCTGCGGGTACCAGCGGCGGATGTCGGCGGGCGTGGACTGCGCCGCGCGGTTGAAGACGAAGCGGCAGCCTGGCTGGGTCGCGTGCGCGGCGTTGACGACCGACTCGAACAGCAGGGTGTTGCCGGCGACCAGGCGAATCCCGGCCCCGATCAACACCGCGTCGTAGCGCTTGGCCTCAAGCCGCCGCCGGACCTTCTCGGCGCCGGCCGCGCCGAAACCGATCAGGCAGTTGTCGACGTCGTAGCCGGCGGCACGCAGCGCGGCGACGTTGTCGTGGTTGGCCGCCCGCAGCGTGTCCCTCGACAGCCCCCCGAATTGCGCGAAGTCCGGCGACGAATAGTCGATCACGTCCGGGTCCAGCCCGATCTGGATGACGGTCACGGTCATGGGGCCCTCCTCGCAAGTCGAGTTCAACAATTGTTGAACTCGACGGTAGGCCTGGCCCCTGGCCGTGTCAACAGTTGTTGAATACACTTTCGGTCATGTCCGCGAAAGCCCGCGACGGGAAGATCACGCGCGCCACGATCCTGCGCGCGGCGCGCGCACAGTTCTCCACGCAGGGCTTCGAGCGGACCACCATCCGCTCGATCGCGGCGGAGGCCGCCGTCGACCCCGCGCTCGTCATGCACTACTTCGGCAGCAAGGCGGACCTGTTCGCCGCCGTGTCGCGGCTGGAGGTCCGCTTTCCCGACCTGTCGGGTGTCGCCCCCGAAGACCTCGCGGACGTGCTGGTGCCGCTGTTCGTCCAGGTCTGGGATCCGCACGGCTCCTTCCTGCCGCTGCTGCGCGCGGCCGCGACCAACCGCACGGCCGCCGACACCCTGCTGGCGGTGTTCGTCGAGCAGGTCGCCCCGGCGCTGGCCACGGTCACCCCCGACCGCGCCGTCGAGCGGGCCGCGCTGGTGGGCTCCCAGGTGCTCGGGATCGCGATGGCGCGCTACGTCGTCGGCGTGCCGGCGCTGGCCGACATGGACGACGCGACGCTGACGGAATGGGTGCGCCCGGTGCTCGCGCGCTACCTGACGGGCCCGGCGCCCGTGGGGCCCGCCGCATAGAGTTGGTGGCATGCCACTTTCAGGGGAATACGCGCCGAGTCCATGGGACTGGGCCCGCGAGCAGGCCGAGAAGTACGAGCAGTCGGGCGGGACCGAAGCCACGGACATGAAGGGGAAGCCCATCATCGTGCTGACCACGATCGGCGCCAAGACGGGCAAGCTGCGCAAGACGCCCCTGATGCGGGTCGAGCACGGCGGCGAGTACGCGATCGTGGCCTCCCTCGGCGGGGCCCCGAAGCACCCCGTTTGGTACCACAACGTCGTCAAGAACCCACGGGTCGAGCTGCAGGACGGCGCCGTCACCCGTGAGTACGACGCCCGTGAGGTGTTCGGAGACGAGAAGGCGGTCTGGTGGGAGCGCGCCGTCGAGGCCTGGCCCGATTACGCCGAGTACCAGAAGAAGACGGACCGCCAGATCCCGGTCTTCGTGCTGACCCCGGTCGGCTGAATTCCGGACTTGATCGGCTGGCATGGCACCATTGATCAGTGTCCGCCGAATTGAGCCATAGCCCGAGCGTCGCGCCGCTGTGTGCGGCTGACATCGACGGCGCGGCCAAGCGGATCGCCGCGGTGGTCACGCCGACCCCGCTGCAATTGAGTGATCGGCTGTCGGCGATCACCGGTGCGAACGTCTACCTCAAGCGGGAAGACCTGCAGGTGGTGCGCTCCTACAAGCTGCGCGGGGCCTACAACCTGCTGGTGCAGCTGTCCGATGAGGAGCTGGCCGCGGGCGTGGTGTGTTCGTCGGCGGGCAACCACGCGCAGGGCTTCGCCTACGCGTGCCGGACGCTCGGCGTGCACGGCCGCGTCTATGTGCCCGCCAAGACCCCGCAGCAGAAGCGGGACCGCATCCGCTACCACGGCGGGGAATTCATCGAACTGATCGTGGGCGGAACGACCTATGACCTGGCCGCGGACGCCGCGCTGGCCGACGTCGAGCGCACCGGCGCCACACTGGTGCCGCCGTACGACGATCTGCGCACCATCGCCGGTCAGGGGACCATCGCCGTCGAGGTGCTGGAACAGCTGGATAACGAGCCCGACCTGGTGGTGGTCCCCGTGGGCGGCGGTGGCTGCATCGCCGGCATCACCACCTACCTGGCCGAGCGGACGACGAACACCTCGGTGCTGGGCGTCGAACCGGCCGGGGCCGCGGCCATGATGGCCGCGCTGGCCGCCGGCAAGCCGGTGACGCTGGACCACGTCGACCAGTTCGTCGACGGTGCCGCGGTGCGGCGCGCGGGCACGCTGACCTACGCCGCGCTGGCGGCCGCCGGTGACATGGTGTCGATCACCACGATCGACGAGGGAGCGGTGTGCACCGCGATGCTGGACCTCTACCAGAACGAGGGCATCATCGCCGAGCCCGCCGGCGCGCTGTCGGTCGCGGGACTGCTGGACGCCGACATCGAGCCCGGCTCGACGGTGGTGTGCCTCATCTCGGGCGGCAACAACGACGTGTCGCGCTACGGGGAGGTGCTGGAACGCTCGCTGGTCCACCTCGGCCTCAAGCACTACTTCCTGGTGGACTTTCCGCAGGAGCCCGGGGCGCTGCGCCGGTTCCTCGACGAGGTCTTGGGACCCGACGACGACATCACCTTGTTCGAGTACATCAAGCGCAACAACCGCGAGACCGGTGAGGCGCTGGTGGGGATCCAGCTGGCGTCCTCGGCCGATCTGGACGGCCTACTGGCGCGGATGCGGGCCACCGAGCTGCACGTCGAACGCCTCGAGCCCGGCTCGCCCGCCTACCGCTACCTGCTGTTCTAGCCCAGCGAGCGTCCGCATTCGTACGCGCTTTACGGCGTGTCGCCGTGCAGACACGGACGCTCGCGCAGTCGGGGGAGGTATGCCGGCACCGGCGTGGCGGGATCCAGGTCCCCGGCCGGCACCGGCGGCCCGGCCGTCACGCTCAGCGGCACCACCCCCGCCCAGTGCGGCAGCGCGCAATCCTCCGGGTCGTCCACCGGCCCTCCGGTGCGCACCTTGGCCGATACCTCCACGAGGTCGAGCGCGAGAACGCCGGTGGCGGCCAGTTCGCGCGGGTTCGGGCCCCGGCAGTCGGCGGCGCGCCCGGGCGCGAGGTGGTCGAGCAGGCCGGCGAGAGCCCGCCGTTTCTCCGCCTCGTCGTCGACCGCGCGCGCGTCGCCCAGCACGACCACCGAGCGGAAGTTCACCGAATGGTGCATGGCGGAGCGCGCGAGCACCAGCCCGTCGACCAGGGTGACGGTGACGCACACGGGCAGGCCATCCGGCGCGGCGCGGGCCGCGAGCAGGGGGCCGCCGCCGGTGGAGCCGTGCAGGTAGAGCGTCTCGCCGAGGCGGGCATGCGTCGTCGGCAGCACCACCGGCCGGCCGGCGCTGAGGTAGCCCAGGTGGCAGATCAGCGACGCGTCGAGGATCTGGTGGACCGTCTCGCGGTCGTAGTGCATGCGCTCGCGGTAGCGCGTGGGTGTGGTTCGCGGCGTCGGCTGGTATCCGGTCTGCATGGCCTTTGCTTTCGTACTAGTACATAATTGGTAGCGTGTCAGTACAAAGCAGCATAACCGGGACGGGTGCGGACTCCATAGCCGCCAGCATCGAAGAGGCGATTTCGGCGGGTTCCCTGGCGCCTGGGGATGCGCTGCCGCCCGTCCGTGAGCTGGCCGCCCGCCTCGGCGTGAACGCCAACACCGCCGCCGCGGCCTACCGCCTGCTGCGTCAGCGCGGGGCCGTCGAGACCGCGGGCCGGCGAGGTACCCGGGTGCGGCACCGTCCGGCGACCACGCCGCGGTCACTGCTGGCGCTCGACGTCCCCGCCGGGGTGCGCGACCTGTCGACCGGGAATCCGGACCCCGCCCTGCTGCCCCTCGCGGGGGCCACCCTGGCCGGACCCGTTGCGGGCCGCCCGGTTCTGTACGGCGAGCCGGCGATATCGGCGGCGTTGGCCGAGTTCACCCGGGCGGCGCTCTCCGCCGATGGCGTTCCGGCCGAGCACCTCGCGGTGACCAGCGGCGCCCTCGACGGCATCGAGCGCGTCCTGACCGCGCATCTGCGTCCCGGCGACCGCGTCGCCGTCGAGGACCCGGGCTGGGCCAATCTGCTTGATCTGCTTGCCGCCCTCGGACATTCGGCCGAGCCGGTCCGGGTTGACGACGACGGGCCGCTGCCGGCCGACCTGGCGCGGGCGCTGGCCCGCGGGGTGCGCGGGATCGTCATCACCAATCGCGCCCAAAACCCCACGGGGGCGGCACTATCCGCCGACCGCGCCGAGGCGCTGCGGCGACTGTTGGCGCAGCGGGCCGACGATCTGCTGCTCGTCGAGGACGATCACTGCGCGGGCATCTCCGGCGCCCCGCTGCGCACGCTGGCCGGCACGACCCGGCACTGGGCGTTCGTGCGGTCCGCGTCCAAGGCCTACGGACCCGACCTGCGCGTGGCCGTGCTCGCGGGCGACCGCCGCACCGTCGAACGGGTGCACGGCCGCCTGCGGCTCGGCCCGGGCTGGGTGAGTCACCTGCTGCAGGACCTGGCCGTCCGCCTGTGGTCGGATCAGGCGGCCACGCGACTCGTCGCGAAGGCCGAGCGCCAGTACGGCGAAACCCGCCGGCGACTGTCCGCCGCCCTCGCCGAGCGCGACGTCGTGGCGCACGCGCGCTCCGGACTCAACGTCTGGGTCCCCGTGCCCGACGAGACCGTCGCGATCACCCGGTTGCTCGGCGCGGGCTGGGCGGCTGCCCCTGGCACGCGGTTTCGGATCGGCACCCCGCCGGGGATCCGCGTCACCGTCGCGGACCTGACGGCCGACGAGATCGCCCCGCTGGCGGACGCGATCGCCGCGGCGGTGCACGGCGCGGGCCGCCCCAGCGTCTAAACGCCTTAGGTGCGACCGTTTCCCAGACCGGGGCCCGTCCACAACAGGACCACGCTGCGCTCCGGCGGCATCTCGTCGAGCGCGACCGGCGGAGCCGGCGTCGTGTTCTTCTTCCTCAGCAGGCCGATACACCGGCCGAATGCGGATCGATTCATGGGCGAATCATCGACGGTCGCCCGGCGCGGCCGCTCACCGTTATCCACAGCCGCGCCTTTACGTCTGGGCGCGCACCGCCAGGATGGCGAAGGACTGGCCTTCCAGCACCGTGTGGTCGGCGTCGACCGAGGGATCGCCCCAGGCCAGGACCACGTCACCGGCGACGGGCACCTTCACCGCCTCGGGCCCGAGGTTGCACACGATGCGCAACCGCCCGCGCGACACGCTGATCCAGCGCTGGTCCTCGTCGTAGTCGACCGTGAGGTGCTCCAGCCACGGGTCGGCCAGGTCGGGGTCGCTGTGCCGCAAGGCGATCAGCTCGCGGTAGAGCCGGTGCACGCGGCCGTGCTCGCCCGAGTCGACCTCGTCCCACTTGAGTTTCGAGCGCCGGAACGTCTGCGGGTCCTGCGGGTCGGGGATCTCGTCGGCATCCCAGCCGTGTTCGGCGAACTCGGCCTTGCGCCCTTCGGCGGTGGCCTTGGCCAGCTCCGGCTCGGGATGCGAGCTGAAGAACTGGAACGGCGTCGACGCCGCATACTCCTCACCCATGAAAAGCATTGCGGTGAAGGGCGTCCCGAGCGCAAGCGCGGCCTTGATCGCCAGCTGCCCGCCGGTCAGGTTCTGTGACGGCCGGTCCCCGAGCGCCCGGTTGCCGACCTGGTCATGCGTGCAGGTGTACGCGACCAGCCGGGTGCCGGGGATGCCCGACTTTTCCGTGGTGTCCAGCGGCCGGCCGTGGCGGCGGCGCCGGAACGACGAATACGTGGCCGCGTGAAAGTATCCGTGGCGCAGCGTTTGTCCCAGCGTGGCCAGCGACCCGAAATCCGCGTAGTAACCCTGCCGCTCACCCGACACCGCGGTGTGGATGGCGTGATGGATGTCGTCCGCCCATTGCGCGGTCAGGCCGTACCCCCCACGGTCGCGCGCGGTGATCAGCCGCGGGTCGTTGAGGTCGCTCTCGGCGATCAGCGACAGCGGACGGCCCAACTGCTGCGACAGCCAATCGGTTTCGGTCGCGAGCTCCTCGAGGATGTGGATGGCCGTGGTGTCCACCAGGGCATGCACGGCGTCCAGCCGCAGCCCGTCGGCGTGGAAGTCGCGCATCCAGCGCAACGCGCACCCGATGATGTAGCGGCGTACCTCGTCGGAGTCGGCGTCGGCGATGTTGATGCCCTCGCCCCAGGGGTTGCTGGCCGACGACAGGTAGGGCCCGAACTTCGGCAGGTAGTTGCCCGACGGGCCGAGGTGGTTGAACACCGCGTCGATCAGCACGCCCAGACCCCGCGCGTGGCAGGCGTCGACGAACCGGACGAGGCCGTCGGGGCCGCCGTAGGGTTCGTGCACGCTGTACCACAGCACCCCGTCGTATCCCCAGCCATGCGTTCCGGCAAAGGAATTCACCGGCATCAGCTCGACGAAGTCGACGCCCAGGTCCACCAGGTAGTCCAGCTTCTCGATCGCGGAGTCGAAGGTGCCGGCCTCGGTGAAGGTGCCCAGGTGCAGTTCGTAGATCACCGCGCCCTCGACCGGCCGGCCCTGCCAGTCGTCGTCGGTCCACGCCGCGCCGGCCGGGTCCCACAGCTGCGAGCGCGCGTGCACGCCGTCGGGCTGGCGGGGTGAGCGCGGGTCGGGCAGCACGGTGGGATCGTCGTCGAGCACGAACCCGTAGCGGGCATCCGGCGCCGCGTCGACGGTCGTGTGCCACCAGCCGTCGTCGGCGCGCGTCATCGGGTGCACCCGGCCCTCGACGTCGAGCCGGACCGACTCCGGTTTGGGTGCCCAGACGCGGAATTCAGTCATGGTGACGCTCCAGCAGTACGACGGGCAGGTCGGCGAACAGCTGCGCTGCCGAGGTCGGGCCGTCCGCGACGGCACCGGTCAGGGCGTCCTTCCAGGTCCCGTCGGGCAGCGGCAGCACCGTGTTGCCCCAGCCGGTTTCGGCCAGCCGCACGGTCCAGCGGGTCACCGCGACCACGATGTCGTCGCCTCGGCGGAAGGCGAGCACGTGGTCGCCGGCGTCGCCGTCGGCCAGGACGGGCACGTAGTGGCCGTGCAGGAAGGTTTCCGGGTGGGCGCGACGCACCCGGAGCGCCGTCGTGACCACCCGAATCTTGGGGTGCTCCAACGCCTTCAACGCGTCGCGCCGGGCCGCGTAGTCGACCGGCCTGCGGTTGTCCGGGTCCACGAGGCTGTCGTCCCACAGTTCCGTGCCCTGGTAGACGTCCGGTATCCCGGGCACCGTCAGGGCCAGCAGCTTCTGGCCCAGTGCGTCGCTGGCGGCGTGCGGGTTGAGCTGGACGACCAGTTCGGTCAGTTGGCCCGCCACCGGGCCGTCGAACACCTCATCCAGCCACCGGTGCACGGCGTCCTCAAACTCGGCGTCCGGGTCATTCCACGAGGTGCGCCAGGCCGCTTCGCGGATGGCCTTCTCGGCGTAGGCGTGCAGCCGCTGGCGCAGCTCTGCGGTGACCTCGCCGCTGACCGGCCACACGCCGAAGATGTTCTGCCACAGGAACTGTCCGGTGGCCCGGTCGGGTGAGGGCGCGTCGACCTCCCAGCGGGCGACGAACTCGGTCCAGAGCGAGGGAACCTGCGACAGCACCCCGATGCGGGCTCGCACGTCCTCGCCGCGCTTGGTGTCGTGCGTGGTCAGCGTCGTCATCGTCTGCGGCCACAGGCGGGCGCGGGCGGCGGCGCTGTGATGGAACTCCGCCGCGCCGACGCCGAACCGGTGCGGTTCGCCGCCCACCTCGTTGAGCGACACCAGCCGGGCATCGCGGTAGAAGTAGCAGTCCTCGCTTGCCTTGGCGGTGACCGCGCCGCACAGCTGCTGCAGCCGCGTGGCCGGCTCGCCGCCGGAGGCCAGCGCCGCGGCGAGCACCTGCAGGGCGGGCCCCAATTCCGGTGCACGCGCCTGGGTTTCGGCGAGCGCGGTCGGCATGATCGCCGACAGCCCCGGATAGTCGCAGCGGTAGACGCCGATATGGGTGAGCAGCGCGGCTACCGCGTCGGGCAGCTGTGGGTGATCGCCGCCGGCCGCCGCCACGACGGCGCGGCACAGCCGGCGCAGTTCGCTGGCCAGCGTGTCGGTGGCCGCGTGGATCTTCAGTTCGGCCAACATCTGCGGCGCCGCGCCGTAGTCCAGGCCCGCCGACTCGACGAGCTCGGTGAGCGCGGGCGCGCCGCTCGGGTCGACGAACACGCCGCCGACCTCACGCAGCACGTCGTAGCCGGTGGTGCCGCCGACGGGCAGGGTGGGCTCGAGCGCCTCGTCGACCGCGAGGATCTTTTCGATCACGATCCACGTTTGCGGGCCAACCGATTCGCGCAACCACGCCAAGTAGCCGCAGGGGTCGGACAGCCCGTCGGGGTGATCGATGCGCACGCCGTCGACGAGTCCCTCGGCCGCCCAGCGGGCGACCTCGGCGTGGGTCGCGTCGAACACCGCGCGGTCCTCCTGGCGCAGCCCGGCCAGCGAGGTGATCGAGAAGAAACGCCGGTAGCCGCACACGCCGTTGCGCCAGCCCACCAGCCGGTAGTGCTGGCGATCGTGCACCTCGGGTCCGATCCCCTCCGCGGTGCCGGGCGCCATGGGCAGGGCCAGGTCACCCAGCCGCAGCAGGTCACCGTCGACGTGCAAGTCGGCGGCGTCGTCGTCGGAACCCAGGATCGGCAGCACGATGCGGCCGTCCGCGTCGAGGTCCCAGTCGATGTCGAAATACGTTGCATAGTCCGAGGACCGGCCGTGCGTCAGCACATCCCACCACCACGCGTTCTGCTGGGGCTGGTCGATCCCCACGTGGTTGGGCACGATGTCGACGATCAGGCCGATGCCGCGCTCGCGCGCCGCCGCCGACAGCCGTTCCAGCCCGTCGCGGCCGCCGAGTTCGGGGGAGACCGTCGTCGGGTCGGTGACGTCGTAGCCGTGGTTGGACCCGGTGGCCGCGGTCATGATCGGGGACAGGTAGAGGTGCGACACCCCGAGCTCGTCCAGGTAATCCAGCAGATTTTCCGCGTCGGCGAAGGTGAACGCGAACCCGCTGGCCTCACCCCGCAGCTGCAACCGGTAGGTCGACAGTATGGGTAAGGCCATGCGTCACATGGTCTTACGTAATACCAGAAGTGAACGTGAACCCACCACGATCTGCTCCTCGGCGTTCATCACCTGGGGGCCATCGTCTTTGACGCCCACCTGGTCGTTGGTGTCCAGTTCCACGGTCCACTCCTGCGCATATTCGTTGTTCGGCAGTACGAACTGCACCGGCTCCTCGCCGGCGTTGAAGCACAACAGGAATGAGTCGTCGACCACCCGTTCGCCGCGTGCATTGGGTGCGGTGATCGCCTCGCCGTTGAGGAACACCGCCACACACTTGTGAATGCTTGCACCCCAGTCCTCGTGCGTCATCTCGCGGCTGCTCGGATTCAGCCAGGCGATGTCGCGCACGTCGTCGCCGCTTCGGATCGGCTCACCCTCGAAGAACCGGCGGCGGCGGAACACCGGGTGGTTCTTGCGCAACTTGCTCACCTTGCGCGCGAACGCCAGCAGGTCCGAATTCTTGTCCACCAACGACCAATCCATCCAAGACAATTCGGAGTCCTGGCAGTACACGTTGTTGTTGCCGTTCTGGGTGCGGCCCAGCTCGTCGCCGTGCGCGATCATCGGCGTGCCCTGACTGAGCATCAGGGTCGCCCAGAAGTTACGCATCTGGCGGGCGCGCAGCGCCAAGATCTCCGGGTCGTCGGTCGGTCCCTCGACGCCGCAGTTCCATGAGCGGTTGTGGCTTTCGCCGTCCCGGTTGTCTTCGCCGTTGGCCAGGTTGTGCTTTTCGTTGTAGGAAACCAGGTCGTTGAGCGTGAACCCGTCGTGGGCGGTGACGAAGTTGATGCTGGCGCTCGGGCGACGGCCGGTCGCCTCATACAGGTCCGACGACCCGGTCAGCCGGGACGCGAACTCGCCCAAGGTTGCGGGCTCGCCCCGCCAGTAGTCACGCACAGTATCGCGATACTTCCCGTTCCACTCCGTCCACAAACCCGGGAAATTTCCGACCTGGTAGCCACCCTCGCCGACGTCCCACGGCTCGGCGATCAACTTGACCTGGCTGACAATCGGATCCTGCTGCACCAGATCGAAGAACGCGCTCAATCGGTCGACGTCGTGCAGCTCCCGCGCGAGCGTGGCGGCCAGATCGAAGCGGAACCCGTCGACGTGCATCTCGGTCACCCAATAGCGCAGCGAGTCCATGATCAGCTGCAGGACGTGCGGGTGGCGGGCGTTGAGGCTGTTGCCCGTGCCCGTGTAGTCCTTGTACAGGCGCAGATCCTCGTCGACGAGCCGGTAGTAGGCGGCATTGTCGATGCCGCGGAAGTTGATCGTCGGGCCGAGGTGATTGCCCTCGGCGGTGTGGTTGTATACCACGTCGAGGATGACCTCGATGCCGGCTTCGTGCAGCGCACGCACCATGGACTTGAACTCGGCGACGCTCGCGTTGCGGTTGGCCGCGTATTGATTGTGCGGCGCGAAGAACCCGAAAGTGTTGTAACCCCAGTAGTTTCGCAAGCCGAGGTCCAGCAGCCGCGAGTCGTGCATGAACTGGTGCACCGGCATCAGCTCCAGCGCGGTGACGTTCAGCGACTTGAGGTAGTCGATGACCACCGGGTGAGCCATGCCGGCAAAGGTGCCGCGAAGTTCGGCGGGGATGCCCGGGTGGGTCTGGGTCATGCCCTTCACGTGGGCCTCGTAGATCACCGTTTCGTGGTAGGGGGTGAGCGGCGAACGATCCGAGCCCCAGTCGAAGAAGGGGTTGCTCACCACGCTGGTCATGGTGTGGCCCAGCGAGTCGACCATCGGGGGAGTCCCGGGGTCGGCGTCATCGCCGTCGGGGTGGACGGCCTTCATGTCGTAGGAGAACAGCGCCTGGCCGAAGGTGAACTCGCCGTGGAACGCCTTGCCGTACGGGTCGAGCAGAAGCTTGCTCGGGTCGCAGCGGTGGCCGGCGGCCGGATCGAAGGACCCGTACACCCGGAAGCCGTAGCGCTGGCCCGGGGTGATGTTCGGCAGATAGGCATGCCAGACAAAGCCGTCGACCTCGTCGAGCGGGATGCGCGACTCCACCCCGGCGTCGTCGATCAGGCACAACTCGACCCTCTCGGCGATCTCGGAGAACACCGAGAAGTTGGTCCCCGCCCCGTCATACGAGGCGCCGAGCGGATAGGGGTTCCCCGGCCATACGGTGGCCAGTTTCGGCTGCTGATTACCAGATACGCCTGCTGCTGAAGCGTGATTGTCGGTCGGCACCACTCGACCTTAGTCGCGGTCAGCGGCGCCGGGCGCGTTCACCACCAACCGGTGTTGGCGGCGATCTGGCGGCCCAATTCACCCGCCATGGTCCGCACGTAGGTGGGGGTGAGGTGGTGCGCGCCGTGGTAGATCAGCACGTTGCCCTCGACCGGGCGGCACACGTCGGCGCGGCAGATGGCGTCGGACATGTCGAGCACCTTCAGCAGGGGGAACTGTGTGACGAAGTCGAGGGTCTGGTTGCGGTCGGACAACACGTCGGATCGCTTGATCGCGCACGACTGGGGGTTGCCGCCCTTCTTGGCCAGGCAATCCGCCGGATCGAACGGCTGGCCGTTTTTGACCAACCAGGGGGTGTCGCGCATGCCGAGGATCGGAATGTTGTTGTCGGAGAACCGCTGCCAGATTCCGATGTACGTCGCCGGCATCACGTCACCGGGCTTGATGTTCCACGGCCTGGTGGTCGTGGTGAACACGTAGTCGGGGCGATCGGCGATCACCTTGTCCATCGCCTGTTCCACCCACTCCCGGCACTGCGGGTAGGCGAGGTTGTTGCCCATGATCAACGGGACTTCCTCGGTGGACAGCGGGCAGCCCATCTTGAGATATGTCGTCACCTTGAAGTGGTGCATCCGGCCGAGCAGGCTCAGCGCGGGCAGCCAGTGCTCGGCGTGGGACCCACCCGCCAGCGCGATCGTGCGGTCCGCGGTCGCGTCGCCGTAGGTGCACACCACCACCGCGGGGTTGACGAAGTCGCTGATGCAACCGTCGCGGGTGGAGGCCGGCAGGTCGTCCTTGACCTCCAGCACGCTGGGCCGCATCGGCAACGCCGGTACCCGCACGTGCTCGGTCAGGGCGCGGGCCCCCGGATAGTCCTGCGGGTTGAGCACGCTGAGCTCCTTGCCCGCGGCCCGCAGGACGGTGACGTGCTGGCGCCACGTGAACGACGTCGCCGTCAGCGTGACGCCCAGCAGCACGATCGCCGTTCCCAGCGCCATCGTGGGCCTGGGCAGGTGGGCCAGCCAGGCGGGCGCGGGCGCCGGTGCCCTCCCGGCGGTGCGGTAGCGCAGCGGATCCTCGACGAGCCGGGTGGTCAGGTATGCCAGCAGCCCCGAGACCAGCAGCACCGCCGTGCCTTCGACGAAGTTGGCGTGCCGGTGCCCGGTGAAGGACAGCCAGAAGATCAGCAGCGGCCAGTGCCACAGATAGAGCGAATACGCTATCGCGCCCAATGCGACCAGCGGCCCGGTGGCCAGCAGCCGGTTCGGCAGCGGCAGCCGGTCCTTGGCTGCGGGATCGCCCTGCAGGCCGGCCCCCGCGAGGATCATCAGCGTGGTGGCCCCGACGGGCACCAGCGCCCACGGGCCGGGGAATTCCTGCACGCCGTCGATCAGGGCCCCGCACGACGCGATCGCGGCCAGCGCGGCGGTGGCCAACAGCGTGCGCAACCACATCGGCCAGCGGATGGACGGCACCAGCGCACCGACGAGCGCCCCCACCAACAGCTCCCAGGCGCGCGCGAAGCTGTTGTAGTAGGCGGCGGCCTGGTCGCTCTGGTGCGCGACGATCGCGTAGACGAACGACGCGACCGTCAGCGCCGTCAGCAGCACCAGGAACAGGGTGCGCAGGCGGGCGCCCAGCCGACGGCGGAAGAGGTACGCGCACCCGGCGACCAACAGCAGGAAGGCGACGTAGAACTGGCCCTGCACCGACATGGACCAGACGTGTTGCAGGGGGCTGACGGCTTCGCCCGCGCGCAGGTAGTCCGACGCGGTGCTGGCCAGCTCCCAATTCTGGTAGTAGCCGAGGCTGGCGAGGCTCTGGTCGGCGAAGGTCTCCCAGCGGGTTTCCGGCTGCACCAGAATGGTCAGCACCGCGCACCCGGCCAGCACCACGACGAGAGCCGGGACCAGGCGGCGCACAAGCCGGATCACCTCCGCCACCGGCGACAGGGTGGCGGCCGGGTTCAGCGCCGCGCGAATGATCTTGCCGCCGAAGAAGAATCCCGACAGCGCCAGGAACACGTCGACGCCGCCGGAGACCCGGCCGAACCAGACGTGGAACACGGCGACCAGCGCGATCGCGATGCCGCGCAACCCGTCGAGGTCGTAGCGATAGAACCCCGTCTTACGCGCTCCCGAAGTGACCGGTTTCGCGGTCGCGACCGGTCGGGGAGGCAGGGACAGGGTCGACATGATCGACCGCCAATTTACCGAAAACCGCCACCCGCTCCCGGTCAGGAGCAGGTGGCGGTGTTGAAAACGCCCCGGGAAGCGCGGGGAATTACCGGGTGGTGCCGGCCGCCGGGGGCAGGAACGGAGATTGCTGGGGCGGCAGCAGCTGCACCGGGGCCTGTTGCGGCGACGCTTGCTGGGTCGGCAGTTGCTGCATCGGGGTCTGCTGCAGCGGTGCCTGCTGCGCCGGTGCCTGTGGCACCGGGTGTTGCTGCATCGGGGCCGGCTGCAGCGGGGCCTGCGCGGACTGTTGCTGCAGCGGCGCCTGCTGCACCGGCGCCTGCTGGGTCGGCAGTTGCTGGACCGGCGGCTGCTGCAGCGGGGCCTGCTGGGCCGGCAGTTGCTGGGTCGGCGCCTGCTGCACCGGGGCCTGCTGTGTCGGCAGTTGCTGGACCGGTGGCTGCTGCAACGGGGTCTGCTGCGTCGGCGCTTGCTGCGCGGGCAGCTGCTGCGGCAGTTGCTGGGCCGGCGTCGACGGGACACCCAGGACCCGGACCAGGTACGGGGCCATGCCGTTGGCGCGCACCGGCGAAACCTGCACGACGTCGCCCACCTCGAGCATCTGGTTGTTGCCCAGGTACATCGCCACGCTCTGGGTGCCCTCGGGGCCGTAGAAGATCAGGTCGCCCTTGTGCGCCTGCTGCGGCAGCACCTTCTGGCCGACCTTGTACATCGCCCCGGACGAACGCGGCAGCTTGATGCCGGCGCCGGCGTAGGCGTACTGCATCAGGCCCGAGGCGTCGAATCCGACGGTGTTGATGCCCGTCCCGGTGCCGCGGGTGGGGCCGTTGATGCCACCACCGGCCCACGAGAACGGCACGCCGCGCTGCGACAGCCCGCGCGCGATCACCACGTCGGTGGCCTGCTGGTAGTCCATCGACCGGGCGCCCGGGTCGGCGGACGCGACGACGGGGGCGGCGGCCACCGGGGCCGCGACGATCGCCAGACCGATCGCGAAGGCGTAGATGCGTTTCATGTCCTTGGCCTCTCAGGGCTCGCTGGCCTCAGCGCGGTGACTTCACGCGTCCGCCGCCGTTGCATGACTTGGGCGAGAGCCTCCACATTGGGGCCGACGCCGCTGCATGACCTTTGCGGATGTGAACAGCGGGGGAAGCCCCTGTTTTCACACCAGTCACTGCAACCACTCTGACAACAACGCTTGTTAGCCGCCAGCCTCCGGCGGGATTTTTTGTCGTACCGTGACCGGAAGGTGACTGGGCGGGCGAATCCCGTATGCACAGTTGTGATTTGGGTCTCAGCGTGGCGCCCGGAGCGCCCGACGGCCGAACCGCGGCGGCGGGGCGCCTACACCCAGTAGCGTTCGCTGAACATGGTCAGCAGGGAGCCGGCGACGGAGCTGACCATGATCAGGGTGAGGGCCAGCACGGGCCAGAAGGACATGTACCAGCCCTTCAGCATGGACACCAGAGGGCCGACTACGGCGGCGGCGATCGCCGCACCGATTCCGCCCCACACCACCGGGCGGATGTAGTAGTCGATCCCGAAGGGCACCGGTCCGCAGGTCTCGTCGGCGCACACGTGCTCGAGGAAGCCGAACAGGCGGGTCGGCCACGTCGTCGCGGTGGCCAGCAGGATGAGCACGGCCAGCAACACGACGGTGCAGGTCACATCCCATGCGGCCAGCCGCAGCCGGATGACCCGTGGCGCTTCGTCGTCGTAGTCGACCAGGGGGGAATTGGGGTCCTTGGTCGGATAGGGGCCCGTGGCGGGTTTACCGGGCGGGTGCGGCGTAGCCATCGGGTCCCATGCTCCACGATGGGCGGAGTTTGTGCGACTCGGCTGCTTTACCCTCGATCACTATGCCTGCGGCGAGGGCCGGGCTGACGCCCGAGCAGATCAGCGCGATCGACGCTGCGCACGTGTGGCACCCGTACAGCACCATCGGCAGCGAAGCCGTCGCGCCGGTGGTGGCGGTCGCCGCCCGGGGCGCCTGGCTGACCCTGATCCGTGACGGCAGGCCGATCGAGGCGCTGGACGCGATGAGCTCCTGGTGGACTGCGATCCACGGGCACGGCCACCCCGAGCTGGACGCCGCGCTGACCGCGCAGCTGGGCGTGATGAACCACGTCATGTTCGGCGGGCTCACCCACGAGCCGGCCGCGCGGCTGGCGCAATTGCTGGTGGAGATCACCCCGCCGGGGCTGGACACCGTCTTCTTCAGCGACTCCGGATCGGTGTCGGTCGAGGTCGCGGTCAAGATGGCGCTGCAGTACTGGCGCGCCCGCGGCCGGCCCGGCAAGTACCGGCTGATGACCTGGCGGGGCGGCTACCACGGGGACACCTTCACGCCCATGAGCGTCTGCGACCCCGACGGCGGGATGCACTCGCTGTGGACCGACATCCTGGCCCGCCAGGTGTTCGCCCCGCAGGTGCCGCGCGACTACGACCCGGCCTACAGCGCGGCGTTCGAGCAGCAACTCGCGCGGCATGCCGGCGAACTGGCGGCGGTCATCGTCGAGCCCGTGGTGCAGGGCGCGGGCGGGATGCGTTTCCACGATCCCCGCTATCTGCGCGACCTGCGTGAGCTGTGCCGACGGCACGGCGTGCTGTTGATCTTCGACGAGATCGCGACCGGCTTCGGCCGCACCGGAGCGCTCTTCGCGGCCGACCACGCCGGGGTGAGCCCGGACATCATGTGCGTCGGCAAGGCGTTGACCGGTGGATATGTCACCCTGGCGGCCACGCTGTGCAGCACCGAGATCGCGCGCACCATCAGCGCCGGCGAGGCCGGCGCGCTGATGCACGGCCCGACCTTCATGGCCAACCCGCTGGCCTGTGCGGTCTCAGTGGCCAGCGTCGAGCTGCTGCTCGGCCAGGACTGGCGTGGGCGGGTCGCCGGCCTGTCCGCCGGGCTGGCGGCCGGCCTCGAACCCGCCCGCGCGCTGACCGGCGTGACCGACGTGCGGGTGTGCGGCGCGATCGGCGTCATCGAGTGCGCCCGCCCGGTCGACCTGGCCGTCGCCACCCCGGCGGCGCTGGACAACGGCGTCTGGCTGCGCCCCTTCCGCAACCTGATCTACGCGATGCCGCCCTACATTTGCACGCCCGACGAGATCGCCCAGATCACCTCGGCGATGGTGCAGGTCGCCCAGCTCGTCCGCTAGCAGTGTCGACCCGCAGCGCCCGGCATCGCCGCGCTCGCGGTCGCCACTAGGCTGATCCCCGATGAAGGCACCGATCGAGACGTCACCGCTGTCGTGGCTGGAGGCCGTGGAGAAGCAACGCCGCGAGGCCGGGCTGCGTCGCTCGTTGCGGCCCCGCCCGGCCGTCGCCACCGAGCTCGATCTGGCCTCCAACGACTACCTCGGACTGTCACAGCATCCCGACGTGATCGAGGGCGGCGTCGCAGCGCTGCGCATGTGGGGCGCCGGGGCAACCGGCTCGCGGCTGGTCACCGGCGACACCGAACTGCACCAGCAATTCGAGTCCGAACTGGCCGAATACGTCGGCGCATCGGCGGGCCTGCTGTTCTCGTCGGGATACGCCGCCAACCTGGGTGCCGTCGTCGGCCTGTCCGGCCGGGGCGCCCTGTTGGTGTCCGACGCCCTGTCGCACGCCTCCCTGGTCGACGCCTGCCGGCTGTCGCGGGCCCGCGTGACCGTGACCCCGCACCGCGACGTCGCCGCAGTGGAGGAGGCCCTCGCCTCGCGCGCGGAGGAACGCGCCGTCGTCATCACCGAGTCGGTGTTCAGTGCCGACGGCGCGCTGGCGCCGCTGCGGGAGCTGCACGAGGTCTGTCGTCGCCACCGCGCGCTGCTGATCGTCGACGAGGCCCACGGCCTGGGCGTGCGCGGTGACGGGCGCGGGCTGCTGCACGAGCTCGGGCTCGCGGGCGCCCCCGACGTGGTGATGACCAC
The DNA here is from genome assembly GCF_001667785.1 of Mycobacterium sp. E3247. NCBI lineage: Bacteria > Bacillati > Actinomycetota > Actinomycetes > Mycobacteriales > Mycobacteriaceae > Mycobacterium > Mycobacterium sp. E3247. The sequence goes on from NZ_LZJG01000324.1 coordinate 38,923, forward strand.
GACCCTGTCCAAGGCGCTGGGCAGTCAGGGCGGCGTGGTGCTCGGCCCCGCGGCGGTGCGCGCGCACCTGATCGACGCGGCGCGGACGTTCATCTTCGACACCGGCCTGGCGCCGGCGGCGGTGGGCGCCGCACGGGCCGCGCTGAGCGTGCTGCGGGCCGAACCCTGGCGGTCCGGGGCGGTGTTGCGGCACGCCCGCATCCTGGCCGGGGCCTGCGACGTCCCCGGTGTCCCGCAGTCGGCGGTGGTGTCGGTGATCCTCGGCGACCCGGAGGTGGCCCTGGCCGCCGCGACCGCCTGCCTGGACGCCGGCGTGAAGGTGGGCTGCTTCCGGCCCCCGACCGTGCCCGCCGGGACCTCCCGGCTGCGGCTGACCGCGCGCGCGTCGCTGGACGCGGCCGAACTCGACCTCGCCCGGCGGGTGCTCACCGAGGTGCTCGCCGTGACGCGCCCTTGACCGTCCTGGTCGTCACCGGCACGGGCACCGGCGTCGGCAAGACCGTCGTCACCGCGGCGCTGGCCTGCCACGCGCGCCAGGCGGGCATGGACGTGGCGGTGTGCAAGCCGGTCCAGACCGGCACCGACGCCGGGGACGACGACCTCGCCGAGGTCGTCCGGCTGTCCGGCGTGACGGAGGTCGCCGGCCTGGCCCGCTACCCGCAACCCCTGGCGCCGGCCGCCGCGGCCGAGCAGGCCGGCGCGACGCTGCCCACCGGCCGTCAGCTGCTGCGGCTGATCGCCGGCCTGGACCGCCCCGGCCGGCTGACCCTGGTCGAGGGAGCGGGCGGGTTGCTGGTCGAACTCGCCGACGCGGGCGTCACCCTGCGCGATCTGGCGGTCGAGCTGGCCGCCGCGGCGCTGGTCGCGGTCACCGCGGAACTGGGGACTCTCAACCACACCGCCCTCACTTTGGAAGCGCTTGCCGCGCAACATGTTTCGTGCGCCGGCCTGGTGATCGGCAGCTGGCCGGCAAGGCCCGGACCGGCGGAGACCTCGAATCGCTCGGCCCTGGACCGGCTGGCGCCGGTGCGGGCGGCGCTGCCCGCAGGGGCGGGAGCGATGGACGCCGCGGCGTTCGCGGACATGAGCGCGGCGGCGTTCGACCGCGACTGGGTCACCGCGCTGGTCCGCTGATGGTCCATTCCATCGAGCTGCTCTTCGACGGCGAGACCGAGGCGACGATCCGTGGGCTCTGGGAGGCGCTGTCCGGCGCCGGGATTCCGAGCCAGGCGCCCGCCGGGCGGCCGCACGTCACGCTCGCGGTGGCCGACCGCATCGCCGGGGAGGCCGACGCCGCCCTGCGGCCGATCACCCAGCGGCTGCCGCTGGGCTGCGCGGTCGGCGCGTCACTGCTGCTCGGGCGGTCCAACGCGATCCTGGCCCGGCTCATCGTGCCCACGGTCGAGTTGCTGGCGTTCCACGCGGACGTGCACCGGTTGTGCGGCGAGCACCTGGCACCCGCGCCGGCGCCCACCAGCCTGCCGGGCCAGTGGACGCCCCACGTCACGCTGGCCCGCCACGTCGGGGGACCGGCGCTGGGCCGGGCGCTACGCATCGCGGGGCGCCCGCCGCTGGTCGAGGGCAGCTTCGCCGGCCTGCGGCACTGGAACGGCGAGAAGAAGGTGGACTACCTGATCGGCTAGCCGCCGAACAGTAGATACAGGCCGGTGAAGGTGTAGCCGACCATGACCAGCATCATCGTCAGCTGGCCGGTGAGCTGGTGGCCGCTCGGCAGCAGCCGCAGCGCCTTGTCGTGCGCCGCGATCACCGCGACGATGTGGCCGGTCACCACGCAGGCCACCTTGATCACGGCCAGCACCGGCGGGTGGGTGGACAGCACGTAGGCCACCTGCTGGTGCGCCAGCCCGAGCACATTCCAGCCGCGGCCGAACGGGTCGGCCAGCGCGAACACGGCCTGCTGCCCGCGCTCGACCAGATAGGTCAGGTAGTGGGCGAAGATGTAACCCACCACGATCGGGATCAGGGAATGCGCCATCTGGCCCGGCAGCGCACGGCGTTGCTGCGAGTCCACGCCGCCCGTCGCGCGAGCGGCGAGCGAAAACGTCACCGCCACAACGGAAATGAAGACGATCAGCCCGGCGGTTCGGAGCACCGACGACGACAGCGTCGGGGTCAGGCCCATGCCGCGAGAAAGGCCGTCGGCGAAGCCGCGCCACGTCGGCGACGACGAGAAACTGTCGAACGCCGTCGACCCGAGCAGCACCGCGAGCAGCACGACCACGCCGGGCCGCACGCGCAACGACGGCAGATGATCGAGCGGGTTGCCGACGACGATTTTCCCGCTTCGCGGGTTGCGGCGAAACGGTGACAGGCGGGACACCGCCATGCTGTACACGCCGAACGGGTCGGCCCGGGCGAGCCAGCGCTGGCCGCACAGCCAGGCGCCCACCAGCATGGCCGCGGCATAGGCGCCCAGCCACGCCCGCACCGCCGGCAGCGACGCCGGGTCGGGGCTGGCGAGTTCCATCCAGACGAACGCGAACAGGCCGAGCGCGGCCGGGCGGTAGCCCCAGCGTTCGGGGTAGGACCACCGCGCACGGTGCAGGCGCTCGGACGTGGCGCGCCGCAGCAACAGGTACACGGTCCGCATCGGCGAAAGGACCCGCCAGACCGGGCCGAACAGCAGCGACAGCGCCACCAGCCCGACCCACAGCAGCACGTAGAACACCCCGAGCAGGGCGTTGGTCTCCGACCGCGGGCCCCACACCCCGGCCGCCACCGCCCACGCCCCGAAGATCAGCCCCAGCGCGGCCGCCGTCCACCGCGTCGCCCGCGCGTCGACCACGGCGGTCACCACCGCCGGCAGCGGGCGGCCCGGCTTGCCCGGGTCGAACCGCGGCCGCCGCCAGGCGAACGCCACGAGCGCGAAGGTGAACGTCAGCGCCCACGCCGCGCCGACCATCGCGTACAGGTACGGCACCGGCAGGTCGCCGGATCCGCCGAGACCGTGCGCGAGCACCACCGTCGCGCCACGGGAGCTCACGGCTGGACTTGGATGGTCGCGATCGTGCGGTTCAGATGGTGCAGTTCCACCTCGACGTTGCCGGGCACGTCGACGCTGAACTGGAACGTCTGGTTGGCCGCGACCGCCACCGGGAACTTGTGGTCGGGCGTCGAGTGCACGTGCAGCTCGTCTGCGGCGTCGCTGGTGACGTGCAGGGTGATCGGCTGTTTGACCCTGGCCTGCAGGGCGGCGTTGGTCGGGGTCACCTGGCTGTTGGCGATGGTGATGTAGACGTCCAGGCCGGCCGGCGGCGGCTGGGCCGGCCCTTTTGCGCCGCAGGCGACCAAGGCCCACACCAGTGCCGCCGCCCACGCCGCCGTGAGGGCGCTACGAATCGCCATCGATCACGCCGCCTGGGGGGTGCCGGGCACGGTGTGCTTCTCCTCCTCGGGCCGCCTGGGCAGGTTTTCGTAGTTGTTGATCCGGCCGGCGCCCCAGGTGAGGGCGCTGATCACCATCAGGGTCAGGAACAGCACGACGATCCCACCGGCGGTGAACAACCAGGCCGGCGCGCTCTGGTCGCGTTCGCGCTGCAGGATAGTGGCCTCCAGCACGAAGGGCCGGGTGCTGGACGCCAGCGCCGGGACCTCGGGCGCCGGGATCGCGTCGTCGGCCGGCTCGTAGATCGGGACGGCCGTCATCGTGCGGCCGTCCTGCACCCGCAACAGCGTCTTCCAGTCTCCCCACACCGGGACCGGCTGGGTGGACCGATAGTGCCCCGGCCCGACCTTGGCGAGCTTGTCGATCATGAGGCCACTATCCTGCAGCGCGAACGCGACCAGAGCGCGCCGGCCTGGTTGTTCACCGCCGGTGGGATCGTCGTGCTGTTCCTGACCCTGATGGTGATCAGCGCCCTCACCTGGGGCGCCGGCCGGATCAACAACTACGAAAACCTGCCCAGGCGGCCCGAGGAGGAGAAGCACACCGTGCCCGGCACGAGGATGTGCAAGCCGTTGGCCACCGCGACGCCGATCACCAACACCGCCGCGGCCACCACCGAGATGCCGACCCCGCGGCTCGGCAGGCGCCGGCCGGTGAGGACCAAGCCGAATAGCGCGCCGCATACCCCGGTCAACGCCGCGACGGGCACCGACATCGCCAGCGCCTCGCCCCACATGCTCGTCGGCCACGGGTAGTGGTACACAGCCCCGATCCATAGCGACTCCAGCCACAGCCCCACCGTGGCGACCGCGAGGCCGCAGACCGCGCCGAAGGCCACCGGACGCTTGATCAACGGGGTCAGCGCCACCAGCTCGACGACGAGGGCGGGACCCAAGTACAGCGGGAACCAGTTGATCGGGGCGCCCAGGATGGGGCCGACCAGCACCGCAACCGCGCCCCGCAGCGCGATGGCGAACACCGCCGCGATGATCGCGGCGCCGCGTCCCATCGTCATGCGGGCGGCGACGGCCGCCAGCGCGGACGCCGCGGCGATAAGCATCGGCTGAAACACCAGCCGGAACTGCGGGACCCCGAAGTCGAACTCGATCTGGTAGACGGACAGGCCGATGAACAGCCCGCCGAAGGACAGATAGCGCAAGAAGGTGATGAAGGCGCCGTGGGTTACCTCATCGGCTTCGTGGGCCTCGCCTTCACGCTCCAGCATCAGCACCGAGAAGAGCGAGAAACACGCCCCGCCGATCATCATCAAATGCGTTGGGCCCCAGAGAGTTACGTCTTGTCCGAAGATCCGGTGCCAGATGTCGTCGAGGGGGAACCCGATCATCGCGTACATCCCGCAGCCCGCCATCAGAAGGCCGCCGACGGGCGCGTACCAGTTGCGCGTGATGCGCACCGCCGCGGGGCCCGGCTTGTCGAACGGCAGCACGACCGAGACCATGCCGGCGACGAAGATTCCGAACAGGCCGATGATGATGAAGTAGTGCGCGGGGTTGGCCAAGGGGCCGGGGTCGCGCCCGTTGCCGATGTGCCAGCTGACGTCCCAGATGAACCCGAACAGGGCACAGATGATGAACGTCGTGAAGATGAGGACCGGAAGTGCCACCCAATTGGGCCGGTGGAACTTCTCGCCCAGCTTGTCGGCGACCCGGGTCAACCACTCGATCCGATGGGTGCGGTGGGCATGACCGACCCACAGCATGACCGCGGCGATCACCGCCGCCGCGACCGACAGGCCGATCACCTGATTCAGTCCCGCGCCCCGCGCCGGTGGCTCGGCGAGCAGCATCAGCCCCGTCGACGTCATCGTTGTGCCCTCCCACACTCGCGTCCGGTCCAGCCGATCGCTAACTTACTTCGGAGTAAGTTAGCGATCCAGTGTCTGTTCGCGGAATGCCCCAGCGGGCGTGTCGTCAATCACGTTTTTCGTCGGCGCCGTGGCGGGCTTCGGAGCCGTCCGGCGCTGCGTCGCCGTCGCCGGCGCGACGGTCCTTCAAGGCGACATACAAGATCACGGCCACGACCACCACCGCCGGCAGGAATGCCGGAATCGCCAGCAGGAGCATGTGGTGGGCGACGTACACGGCGTGCGGATCGGTCATGGTGGTGAGATACCCCGGCGGACGCTGTCGTCTGCGGCCGTTACCCTACTTTGAACACTTTTATTCGCGCTGCCACCACATGGCAGGGGTGGCCGCATGCTCGGCCAACGACGATGCAGGGGAGTACTGGTGACTCAAGCGGCCACTCGACCGGCGACCGGCGCCCACGGCGCAGACATCCTGGCGGTTGCCCGCGACCAGGTGCTCGAGCGCGGTGAGGGACTGAGCCGGGAGCAGGTGCTGCAGGTGCTGCAGCTGCCCGACGACCGGCTCGACGACCTGCTGGCGCTGGCCCATGAGGTGCGCATGCGCTGGTGCGGCCCCGAGGTCGAGGTCGAGGGCATCATCAGCCTGAAGACGGGCGGCTGCCCGGAGGACTGTCATTTCTGCTCGCAGTCGGGGTTGTTCGCCTCCCCGGTGCGCAGCGCCCGGCTGGACATTCCCAGCCTGGTCGAGGCCGCCAAGCAGACCGCCAAGTCGGGTGCCACCGAGTTCTGCATCGTGGCCGCCGTGCGCGGCCCCGACGAGCGGCTGATGACCCAGGTCGCGGCCGGCATCGAGGCGATCCGCAACGAGGTCGAGATCAACATCGCCTGCTCACTGGGAATGCTGACCGCCGAGCAGGTCGAGCAGCTCTCGGCGATGGGCGTGCACCGGTACAACCACAACCTGGAGACGGCCCGCTCGTTCTTCACCAACGTCGTGACCACCCACACCTGGGAAGAGCGCTGGCAGACCCTGTCGATGGTGCGCGACGCCGGGATGGAGGTGTGCTGCGGCGGCATCCTGGGCATGGGCGAGACGCTCGAGCAGCGCGCGGAGTTCGCCGCCGAACTGGCCGAGCTGGGGCCCGACGAGGTGCCGTTGAACTTCCTCAACCCGCGGCCCGGCACGCCGTTCGGCGACCTCGAGGTGCTGCCGGTGGCCGAGGCGCTGAAGTCGGTGGCCGCTTTCCGCCTGGCGTTGCCGCGCGCGATGCTGCGGTTCGCCGGGGGCCGCGAAATCACCCTGGGTGACCTGGGCGCCAAGAAGGGCATCCTGGGCGGCATCAACGCGGTGATCGTCGGCAACTACCTGACCACGCTCGGTCGTCCGGCCGAAGCCGATCTGGAACTGCTGGACGACCTGCAGATGCCCATCAAGGCGCTCAACGCCACCCTGTAAGAGACGTGGCGACTGTGGTTGGGGATCTTGGTGCTCCGGTCAGTGCCGGCGTCTACAACGTCTACACCGGGGAATTGGGGGGCACCGCAGTGCCGACAGCGGCGCAGTTGGGCCTGGAGCCGCCCCGGTTCTGCGCGGAATGCGGGCGCCGGATGGTCGTGCAGGTTCGCCCCGACGGCTGGCGGGCGCGGTGCTCGCGGCACGGTCAGGTCGACTCCGTCGACCTGGAGGCCCACCGGTGACCCAGCCCGCGGAAACCGCGCCCCCCGCGACCGCCCCGGCCACGTCCCGGACTCGCGCGATCGCCGTCGCCGCTCTGGGCTCCCTGGCGCTCGGTGTGCTGATCGGCGGGCTGTGGGCGTGGATCGCGCCGCCCATCCACGCCGTGGTGGCGCTCACCCGCGCGGGTGAACGGGTCCACGACTATCTGGGCACCGAGTCGGAGCACTTCTTCGACGCGCCGTGCCTGATGCTCGGTCTGCTGACCGTGCTCGCCGTGGTGGCCCCGGTGCTGGCGTGGCAGTGGCGTGTTCGGCGCGGACCGGGAATGGTGGTCGCACTCGCGATCGGCATGGTGACCGTCGCCGCGGCCGCGACGGCGACCGGGGCGGCGTTGGTGCGGCTCCGCTACGGCGCACTGGACTTCGACGCGGTGCCGCTGTCGAAAGCCCCGTCGGTGGCGTATGTCATCCAGGCGCCGCCGGTGTTCTTCGCGGGCCATCCGCTGCGGGTGGCGCTGACCCTGCTGTGGCCGGCCGCTATCGCCGCGCTGCTCTATGCGGTGTTTGCGGCCGCCGACGCCCGCGACGACCTGGGCGCCTATCCTCCGGGCGGCCGGTCTGGCGACGCGCTGCCGGTGGGAGCCGGGGGCGCACCGGACACGCCCCTGTCATAGCGGACGGCGGTGAATCCTCCGGCCGAAGATGACCTTGGCGGCGATCTTGGCCAGGCGCGCCATCCCGACGTAGGTCATCGGGTGGAACATCGTCGGCCAGGTGGTCCGGATCAGATGCTCGGTCAGCGGCCGGCGGTCGAACCGGTCCGTGAGCCAGCGCAGCGTCATCGGAGCCGACAGCGGGTGTAACAGCATGTGCTCGTTGAACGCGTCGCGATGGTAGGTGACCTGGGCGCCGCCTGCCGAATAGGCGTCGGCGAGCACGTCGATGTCCTTGACGTCGATGAGGTAGTCGTGGACCGCCTGCACGATCAGCACGGGCGGCGTCGGGACGGCCGCACCCAGCTTGATGTTCTCGAACACGTGGGTGACCTCGGGCGTCGAGAGGATGGCATCGAGCGGCTCGTCGAGGTAGTCACCCATGTTCTTGCCGGCCATCCGGATGACCGCCTCCACGGTGGTCATCTTCTCGAGCGATTCGAGCAGGGCGCGCCCCTCCTCGTTGCTGTGCTCTTTGATCACCCGGTCCAGCTCGGGGTAGATGTGGGCGAGCGCGGCCACCACCAGCGCGGGCAGGCCCGACAGGAAGCTGCCGTTGAGCCTGCGGAAGGTGTTGCCCAGGTCGCCGACTGGTGATCCCAGCACTGCCCCGACGACGTCGAGCTCGGGCGCGTACTCGGCGCACACTTCGGCGGCCCAGGCACTGGCCAGGCCGCCGCCGGAGTAACCCCACAACCCGATCGGCGCCGACGGGGACAACCCGAGGCGGTCCGAACCCAGCGCCGCCCGGATGCCGTCCAACACGCGATAGCCGGGCTCGTACGGCGCACCCCAGAGGCCGTGCAGGCCCTCGTGGTCGGGCACCGAGACGGCCCAGCCCTCGGCGACGGCGGCGGCGATCAGGAAGTACTCGAACTGACCGATGGCCCCCAGGGCCTTCGCCCTGCGCCGCAGCGCGTAGGACGGGAAGCAGCGCGACGACACGGCGTCGATCGCGCACTGGTAGGACAGCAGCGGGCAGGGCCGTTCCGGGGCGAGCTCGGCCGGGACGATCACCGTCGTCACGGTCGCCTCGGGCTCGCCGTTCATGTCCATCGTCCGGTAGAGCAGCTGCACCGCCTTGACCGGCTGTGGAATCAGGCCCAAAAACGCCAGCTCCACGTCGCGCGAGCGCAGCACCGTCCCGGGCTCGGCGTGTTGGAACCCCAGTGGCGGCTGGTAGAACGGGTCGTCCGAGGGCAGCAGCGGGCGTACTTTGCGCTGCAATTCCTCGTGTGGGGGCCGGGCGATCCACTCCGCCCCGCGTGTGCCTGCCAGATTGCCGAGCTCAGCCATTGAGGCTCCCTTCTAGGCCACCCGGCATTCTCGCCCATGAACGGCAGGTAACCAAAACGCAATCGCCGCATCGTGGGCGACTTCTCGCCGGGAAAGGCAGTCAGGCGCGCCACGGTTGCCGATTCACCTGTGTCCCCCGACCGGGCTTTCCGCAAACTTGCCGGGTCGGGCGCCGCGGGCCGTCAGACCTGGCCCGGCTGCCCGGGGGGCCGCAGCGCGGCGAATTCGTCGGTGACCCGCAGCCGGGAGTCGGTGAAGTGGTACAGGGCCGCCGGCCGGCCTCCGCTGCGACCGGACTGCGCGATGGTGCCGGTCTGGCTGATCACGCCGCGGCGGACCAGCACGCGCTGCAGGTTCGTCGCGTCGACCTGGTAGCCCAGCGCGGCGCCGTAGATGTCGCGCAGCGTGGACAACGCGAATTCCTTTGGCGCCAAAGCAAACCCGAGGTTGGTGTAGGACAGCTTGGCGACCAGCCGGGCGTGGGCGTGGGTGACCATCGGGCCGTGGTCGAACGCCATCTCGGGCAGGCAGCTCACCGGGTGCCACCGCGTGTCCGGCGGCAGCTCGGGGGTGGCGGGGGAGGGCACCAAGCCCAGGAAGGTCGAGGCGATCACCCGGGCGCCCGGCACCCGGTTCGGATCGGAGAACACCGCCAGCTGTTCCAGGTGCGCCAGCTCCTTGAGGTCCACCTTCTCGGCCAGCTGCCGGCGGACCGAGCTGGTCATGTCCTCGTCGTTGCGCAGCCGTCCACCCGGCAGCGACCAGGCACCGCGCTGCGGGTCCCTGGCGCGCTGCCATAACAGCACGTTAAGCTGCGGTTTCTGTATTCGCGGGCCGCCCGTTACCTGGCGAACCTGAAACACCACCGCAAGCACCTCGTGTTCAGTGCTAGTATGGGCCATGTTTTCGATTATAAGTCGAAAACCTCCTGGGCTGAAAGGAGCCGCCGTGACGGTTATGAATCGCATGGACACGCTCGCCGAAGACATGATGGCCGACGTCACCAACACGCCCACCGGTTACACCGGTGTGGAGGGCGACGCGCAGTGGGCCGCGGAGATCCGCCGCCTGGCGAAGCTGCGCGGCGCCACCGTGCTGGCGCACAACTACCAGCTGCCCGCGATTCAAGACGTCGCCGACCACGTGGGGGATTCGCTGGCCCTGTCGCGGATCGCCGCGGAGGCGCCCGAGGACACCATCGTGTTCTGCGGGGTGCACTTCATGGCCGAGACCGCCAAGATCCTCAGCCCCGACAAGAC